>JBDHRL010000068.1:0-15114 GCA_039807535.1 Rhodocyclaceae bacterium | reverse complement strand
GAGCCGCCCTTCTTGTGCTTCATGTCCACCGGGATGCCGTGCGTCTCGGCGTAGGCCATCAGCTTCTCGCGCGAGAGGAGGTCCCATTCGCGCCAGGGGGCGATGACCTTGACGTTCGGCATCAGCGCATAGGCACCCAGCTCGAAGCGCACCTGGTCGTTGCCCTTGCCGGTGGCGCCGTGCGAGATGGCGTCGGCGCCGGTCTGCTTCGCGATCTCCACCAGCCGCTTGGCGATGAGCGGGCGGGCGATCGAGGTGCCCAGAAGGTATTCGCCCTCATAAACGGTGTTGCAGCGGAACATCGGAAAGACGAAGTCGCGCACGAACTCTTCGCGCAGGTCGTCGATGAAGATGTTCTGCTTCCTGATGCCGAACTTCAGCGCCTTGGCGCGCGCCGGCTCGAGCTCCTCGCCCTGTCCGAGGTCGGCGGTGAACGTGACCACCTCGCAGCCGTAGGTGTCCTGCAGCCATTTGAGGATGACGGAGGTGTCGAGGCCGCCCGAATAGGCGAGAACGACTTTCTTGACGCCGGAAGATTTCCTGGTTTTGCTCATGATGGCCAGTTTGGAAAGATCAGGGATTCACGCGCCCCAGGAGCAGGTACTCCATCAGCGCCTTCTGGGTGTGCAGCCGGTTCTCCGCCTCGTCCCACACCACGCTGTGCGGGCCGTCGATGACCTCGGCGGCGACTTCTTCGCCGCGGTGGGCGGGCAGGCAGTGCATGAAGAGCGCGTCGGGCCTGGCCTGGCGCATCATCTCGGCATCGACCTGCCAGTCCTCGAAGTCGCGCCGCCGCGCCTCGTTCTCGGCTTCGAAGCCCATCGAGGTCCACACGTCGGTGGTGACGAGATCGGCACCACGCACGGCCTCCAGCGGATCGGCGAATTCCTCGTAATGGTCGTCGCCGAAGAGGCCGGCGCGCTCGGGTTCGACCTCGTAGCCGGGCGGGGTGGACACATGCACGTTGAAGCCGAACACCTCGGCGGCCTGCAGCCAGGTGTTGCAGACGTTGTTGGAATCGCCGATCCACGCCACCGTCCTGCCCTCGATCGAGCCGCGATGCTCGATGAAGGTGTAGATGTCGGCGAGGATCTGGCAGGGATGGTACTCGTTGGTCAGGCCGTTGATGACCGGCACGCGCGAGTGCCGCGCGAAGCGCTCGACGATGTCCTGCTCGAAAGTGCGGATCATGACGATGTCGCACATGCGCGAGATCACCTGGGCGGCGTCCTCCACCGCCTCGCCGCGGCCGAGCTGCGAATCGCGCGTGCTGAGGAAGATCGCCGCGCCGCCGAGCTGGTGCATGCCGGCCTCGAAGGAGAGCCGCGTGCGCGTGCTCTGCTTCTCGAAGATCATCACCAGCGTGCGGTCGAACAGCGGGTGGTAGGGGTCGTAGCGCTTGAACTTGTCCTTGATCCAGCGCGTGCGGGCGAAGACGTGCTCCAGTTCCTCGCGGGAAACGTCCTTCAGCTGCAGAAAATGCCTCGGTGCAGCCATGTCAGCCGGCCCTCAGGCAAGAAATTCGCGAATCAGCGGCGCGAGAATGGCGACCAGTTCCCGCGCATCATCGTCCGTGAAGACCAGCGACGGCAGCAGGCGTATCACCTTGTCGGCCGTGACGTTGATGAGGAGCCCCCGCTCCAGCGCCCGTGCCACCAGTTCGCCGCAGGGGCGATCCAGTTCGATGCCGATCATGAGGCCGTCGCCGCGGATGGCGACGACGCCCGCCTGGCCCTCCAGCGCCTTGGCGAAATCGCCGCGCAGCCGTTCGCCAAGCGTGGCGGCCCGCCCGAGCAGGCCTTCCTCCTCGATCACCGCCAGCGTCGTCAGCGCTGCCGTGCAGGCGAGCGGGTTGCCGCCGAAGGTGGAACCATGGTTGCCCGGCTTGAATACCCCTGCGGCCATGCCGGCAGCGAGGCAGGCACCGATCGGCACACCCGAACCGAGGCCCTTGGCCAGGGTCATGACATCCGGCCTCACGCCGGCATGCTGGCAGGCGAACCAGTAACCGGTGCGGCCGATGCCGCACTGCACCTCGTCGAACATCAGCAGCCAGCCGCGCTCGTCGCAAATGCGGCGCAGGCTCTGCAGATAGTCCGCGTGGGCGACATGGACGCCGCCCTCGCCCTGGATCGGCTCGAGCAGGACGGCGACGACATTCTGGTTGTTGGCGGCCACCTGTTCGACGGCCGCGAGATCATCGAAGGGCACGCGCACAAAGCCGCCGACCAGCGGCTCGAAGCCGGCCTGCACCTTGCGGTTGCCGGTGGCGGACAGCGTGGCCAGGGTACGGCCGTGGAAGGCCTTTTCCATGACGACGATGGCGGGAAGGTCGACGCCCTTCTGGTGGCCGAACATGCGCGCCAGCTTGATGGCGGCCTCGTTGGCCTCGCAGCCGGAATTGCAGAGGAACACCTCGTCCATCCCCGCCAGGGCGGCGAGCCGGTCGCCGAGCTGCTCCTGCTCGCGGATGCGGTAGATGTTCGAGGCATGCAGGATGCGCCCTGCCTGGCCGGCAATGGCCTTGACCAGGCGCGGATGGGCATGGCCCAGGGTGGAGACGGCGATGCCCGCCAGCGCATCGAGGTAGCCGCGGCCGGCCTCGTCAAAGACCCGGGCGCCCTGTCCGTGCGTAAACGCGACGGCCAGCCGGGTGTAGGTGTTCATCAGGTGCGACATGTCGGATTTCCACTGCAAAAAGCGAAAGGCGGCTTGCGCCGCCTTGCTCACAAACGCATCTTAAGTGAAAACGCTCTGCTTGTATATACTGCCCGGCATGGCGCGCATTGCCGTTTTCAACCAGAAAGGCGGAGTCGGCAAGACGACCACCGCGCTCAATCTCGCCGCCGCGCTGGCACGCGCGGGACAGCAGGTGCTGCTGGTGGATGTCGATCCGCAGGCGCATCTGTCAGCGGTGCACGGACAGGCGCTGGGCAATGTCGCCGACAGCATCTTCGCCTTCTATCAGGATGGGCGCCCGCTGGCGGAGCTGGAAATGGAATGGCGGGGCATCGGCCACCTGATTCCGGCCCATGCCGAGCTCATCAAAGTCGACTCCGTCTTCGGCAAGGGGCCGACCATCCTCAATCGCCTCAACCAGGGGCTCAATGAGCTTGGCACCGATCGCGACGAGCGCAACGTGATGATCGACTGCTGCCCTTTCCTGGGCGTGCTCTCCCTCAATGCGGTGTTCGCCGCCGACCGGCTGCTGGTACCGATCTCCTCGGATTACCTTGCCCTGCGCGGCGCGCTGCAGGTCGAGCGCACCCTGCAGGCGCTCGAGCCGGTATTGAAGCGCCGCGTCGAGCGCCGCTACCTGCTGACGCGCTTCGACCGGCGCCGCAACATGAGTTTCGAAATCCAGAGGCGCCTGACCGAACAGTTCGGCAAGGAAGTCTGTGAAACCGTGATATCGGAGAATGTCGCCGTCGCCGAGGCGCCGGCCTGCAACCGGGACATCTTCAGCCATGCCGCCTCGTCGCGCGGCGCGCAGGACTACGCCGCGCTGGCGGAGGAGCTGACCGGAAAGGGTTTTTTCTAGCGCGTGATCAGGGCAATCACGTCTTCATAACTGGCCGGCACCGCCTTGGCAGCCGGCTGCTGGCAGCTCCGGGCAAGGATCTCGCAGCCGCGGTAAATCTGGCGCAGCTTGCGCTCCGCCTCGTCCGCATCGCGGCCGGGTATCAACAGATTATCCACAACCAGTCCCAGCCGCGTCCTAATGCGGAAACCGTATTTCGAGATGAGGGGTGTCTGCATGAAAACCCAAATAGGTCAATGGGATTGATGCAGTATATGCAGCCAGTCCTAAAAATGCAAGCCAGTGCCTTATTTTCTATCGGATTTTCGGACAACGCCTCTTTCTTGGGCAGAATCCACAATTCATGCACAGCACTTCAAGTTTCCTGATGGCAAGATAAAGGAAATCGAGTTTTCTGATAGAATTGCGCCTTTTCCGGCGGCACGATATTTCATCCTGCCGCCGGTCTTCATGCCAGAGAAGCGCCCGGATAATTTCATCATCGTCGGCCTGACCCTGGACGGAAAGAAATTCCGCCCCAGCGACTGGGCCGAACGCCTGTGCGGCATCATGTCGGCCTTCGGCGCCGACCATCGCATGAGCTACTCCCCCTACGTGCGGCCGGGGCTGCGTCTGGGCGAGAAATGCGTGTATGTCGCCGCCCGCCTCTACGAAGTCGAACCGATGGCCTACAACTTCCTCGGCAGCTTTGCCATGGATAATGCGTTGCAGGTGATCAACACCGGAAGGCCGGACGCCCATGCCGACGACTGAGCCGGTCGCGGAAAAAGAAATGGCGGCCGGAACCGGCCGCCATACGCAGGGTTTGCCTGGTCTTACAGCGCCTTGATGGCGGCAGACAGGCGGCTCTTGTGGCGAGCCGCCTTGTTCTTGTGAATGATTTTCTTGTCGGCGATGCTGTCGATGGTGCTCATCGACTCGCTGAAGACCTGCTGGGCGGCCGTCTTGTCGCCGGCGGCAATCGCCTTGCGCACGCGTTTGATCGCGGTGCGCAGCTCGGAACGCTGGCTGAAATTGCGTGCGCGGCGCTTGATCGCCTGGCGGGCACGCTTGCGGGCTTGTGCGCTATTGGCCATGTGAAACTCTGCTAAGGCTTGGAAAAGGGGCAGATTCTAGGCCGTTTCCCGCCGAAAAGCAAGCGGCGCGGCATCACGGCAAAGCCGTTAACATGCACCCCATGAACCTGCTCAAGGCCCTCGCCACCGTCAGCAGCATGACGCTGCTGTCGCGCATCCTGGGCTTCGTGCGCGATTTCGTCATCGCCCGCGCCTTCGGCGCAGGGGTGGCCACCGACGCCTTCTTCGTCGCCTTCCGCCTGCCCAACCTGCTGCGGCGACTGTTTGCCGAAGGCGCCTTCTCGCAAGCCTTCGTGCCGATCCTGGCCGAATACAAGAACCGGCGCGACCCCGAGCAGACGCGGCGCCTGGCGGATCATGTCGCCACCCTGCTCTTTCTGGCCCTGCTGGCCGTCACGCTGCTCGGCATTGCCGTGACGCCGGTGCTGATCTACGTCTCGGCGCCGGGTTTCGCCGCCGACGCCGCCAAGTTCGATCTGACGGTGCAACTGACCCGCATCGCCTTCCCCTACATTCTGTTCATCTCGCTCGTCTCTTTCGCCGGCGGCATCCTCAACACCTGGAGCCGCTTCGCCGTGCCGGCCTTCACGCCGGTGCTGCTCAATCTTTCCTTCATCGGCATGGCGCTCTTCGTCGCGCCGTATTTCGACCCGCCGGTACTGGCGCTGGCCTGGGCGGTATTCCTCGGCGGCGCGCTCCAGCTTGCCCTGCAACTACCTTTCCTGGCCGGGATCGGCATGCTGCCGCGCTTCTCGCTCTCGCTCAGGGACGAGGGCGTGCGGCGCATCCTGCTGCTCATGCTGCCCGCCGTGCTCGGCGTCTCGGTATCGCAGGTCTCGCTGCTCATCAACACCGTCTTCGCCTCCTTCCTGCCCACCGGCAGCGTATCCTGGCTCTACTACGCCGACCGCCTCATGGAATTCCCCGCCGGCCTGCTCGGCGCGGCGCTCGGCACCATCCTGCTGCCCAGTCTCTCCAAAAGCCACGCCGAGAACGACCCGCGCGAATTCTCGGCCCTGCTCGACTGGGGCTTGCGCCTGACCTTCCTGCTCACCCTGCCGGCGGCGCTGGCGCTGGCCATTCTGGCGGTGCCGCTGCTCGCCACGCTGTTCAACTACGGCGCCTTCCAGGCCGACGACGTGCTGAAGTCGCGCGATGCGCTGGTCGCTTACAGCGTCGGGCTGACCGGACTGATCCTCGTCAAGGTGCTGGCGCCGGGCTTCTACGCACGGCAGAATATCCGCACGCCAGTGAAGATCGCGCTCGTCACCCTGGCCGCGACGCAGGCGATGAACGCCGCCTTCATCGTGCCCTTGCAGCATGCCGGGCTGGCCTTGTCGATCGGCCTCGCCTCCTGCCTCAATGCCGCGCTTCTTTGGCGTGGCCTGCGCCGCCGCGGCGATTACGTGCCGCTGCCGGGCTGGAGCCTGTTCGGACTGAGGCTGGCCGCTGCACTGGCGGCGATGGGCGCCGTGCTGTGGTTCGGCATGGGCAGCCAGGCGGGCTGGATCGGCGCGCCGCCGCTGGAGCGCGTCACACGCCTGGCGGCGCTGGTGGCGGGCGGCGGCGCTGCCTACTTCGGCACGCTCTGGCTGGCAGGCTTCCGGCTGAAGGATTTCACCAAGAAAGGAAGAACATGAACCGGAGGAGACGATGAAATTCTGGACCGACAGTTTCACCCGCATCATCCACGGCGACAACGCCTTCTGCATCCCGCACTCGCAGGGCCACGCCCGCTTCGGCGGCAACCACAATCCGCATTTCGCCTGGTCCGACCTGCCGCCCGGCACGAAATCCCTCGTGCTGCTCTGCCACGACCCCGACGTGCCGAGCCAGGGGGACGACGTCAACCAGGAAGGCCGCACGGTGCCGGCTTCGCTGCCGCGCGTGGATTTCTTCCACTGGGTGCTGGTCGACCTGCCGCCGGCGCCCTCGCACATCGAGGCGGGCGAGTTTTCGCAGGACGTCATGCCGCGCGGCAAGAACGGTCCGGGCACGGCGCGCGGCGCGCGCCAGGGCCTCAACGACTACACCGGCTGGTTCGCCAACGACAAGGACATGGCCGGCGACTATTTCGGCTACGACGGACCCTGCCCGCCGTGGAACGATGAAATCCCGCACCGCTACGTGTTCACGCTTTACGCGCTGGACAGCGCGCACTGCCCGGTCGAGGGAAAGTTTACCGGCCAGCAGGTGCGCGAGGCCATCAGGGGCCACGTCCTGGCCGAAGCCGGCATCACCGGCATCTATACGCTCAACCCGAGCGTGAAACTCTGAGTCACTCTCCCCGCGCCGCGCCCTCGCGGCGCGGATCGGCGGCGCCGACCCAGCCGTCGGCGCGTCGCAGAACCACTGATAGTCCGCTGGTCATGTCCAGCACCGACACGGTGTGGCCGAATCGCTCCAGCGCGGGCCGCAACTGCTCGGCCTGCGTGCCGCGTTCAAGTTCGGTCGGGCCGTTGCGGCTGCCGTAATGCGGCAGCGCCACCGCCTCGCCGGGCGTGAGATTCCAGGCCAGCAGCGCCAGCGCCGTCTTCGCCACATAGTTGATGATCTGGCTGCCGCCGGGCGAACCGAGAATGGCGGCAACGCGGCCGGCCCCGTCCTTGCCCTTATCGTAGATGATGGTGGGCGCCATCGAAGACAGCGGCCGCTTGCCGGCCTCGACACGGTTGGCGACCGGCCTGCCGTCCTTCTCCGGGCTGAAGGAAAAATCGGTCAGCTGGTTATTCAGCAGGAAGCCGTGCACCATGATGCGGCTGCCGAAGGCCGCCTCGACCGAACTGGTCAGCGCGACGGCGTTGCCTTCGGTGTCGATGATGGAGAGATGCGTCGTCGCCGGCAGTTCGGCCGATGCATCCTCGCCGTAGGGCTGTCTCACAGGCAGGTCGCCCGCCGCGGCGCGCCCCACGCTGAGCTCGGCACGGATCAGCCGAGCGCGCGCCGCCAGGTACGCCGGATCCAGCAGTGCCTTCACGGGAACATCGACGAAAGCGGGATCCGCCAGGTAACGGGCGCGGTCGGCAAAAGTCAGCCTCCCCGACTCGGCGAAGCGATGCGCGGTTTCCAGCGCCAGCGGCCCCTGTTGCGAAACGGGCTCGGCAAAAGCCAGCATCTGCAGCACGGCGATGCCGCCCGAACTGGGCGGCGGCATGCCGCAGACGCGGTAGCCGCCGAGCCGCTCACCGCAGACCGGCTCGCGTTTGACCGGCTTGTAGCCGGCCAGATCCGCCTCGCTCAGATCGCCTGGATTTTTGGGATGCCCTCGCACTGCGGCAACGATGTCGCGTGCGATCGGCCCCTCGTAGAAAATTTTCGTGCCGTGCTGCGCCAGCGCCAGCAGGACGAAGCCGAAGGCGCGGTTGATGATCTTCGTGCCGACGGCCTTGGGACGGCCATCGGTCTCGTAGTAGAGCTGGCGCGCCGCCGGATCGTCGCGCAGGAAACGGTCCTCCGCCAGCAGCTTGTGCAAACGCGGCGACAGCGGAAAACCCTCGATGGCCAGTCGCAGCGCCGGTGCGAACAACTTCGGCCAGAGCATGCGGCCATGGTTGCGATAGACCAGATCGAGCAACGCAGGCAGGCCCGGCGCGCCGACCGAGCGGCCGCCCACCGCCGCCTCGACAAAAGGCAGCGGCTGGCCGTCGGCGCCCAGGAAGCGATCCGGCTTCGCCGCCGCCGGCGCCGTCTCCCGGCCGTCGTAGGCGCGCAGGCGCTGTGTGCGCGCATCGTGGTAGAGCGCGAAGCCGCCGCCGCCCAGCCCCGAGGACTGCGGTTCGACGAGATTCAGCACCAGTTGCGCCGCAATCGCCGCGTCCGCCGCCGTGCCGCCCTCGCGCAGGATCTCCGTCGCCGCGTCGGTCGCCAGGGGGTTCGCCGTCACCGCCATGAAGAGCCGCCCACGCGCCTCCCGGGCGACGCCAGTCCCGCTCGCCGCCTCCGGTTGCGCCGGGCTGTCCGCATGAGAGGACGACACAAATCCGGCCCATAACGCGGCCAGAAGGAATGGCATCAGCTTGTGCATGCGCCGTAGCAGAAAAAAAAGTGTCAGGGATTGTAGCCGACGTTGTTTCCTGGCCGGCCAGGAAACCGGCCCAGGAAAAGTCAGTCCCTGCGGTACGGCGTTTCCTTAGAGCCTGCCCTGAAGCAAAACGGGCAACCCGCAGGTTGCCCGTTTTGCTTAGAACAGGGTGCGATCAGGCCATCAGCGGCACGATCAGCAGCGCCACCAGGTTGATGATCTTGATCAGCGGGTTCACCGCCGGGCCGGCCGTATCCTTGTAGGGGTCGCCCACGGTATCGCCGGTAACGGCCGCCTTGTGCGCATCGGAACCCTTGCCGCCGAAGTGGCCGTCCTCGATGTATTTTTTGGCGTTGTCCCACGCGCCGCCGCCGGTCGTCATCGAGATGGCGACGAACAGGCCGGTGACGATGGTGCCGACGAGCAGGCCGCCGAGGGCCTGCGGGCCAAGGGCCAGGCCGACCACGATGGGCACGGCCACCGGCAGGATCGACGGGATCATCATCTCCTTGATGGCGGCCACGGTCAGCATGTCGACCGCACGGGAGTAATCCGGCTTGGCCGTGCCTTCCATGATGCCGGCGATCTCCTTGAATTGACGTCGCACTTCGACCACCACCGCGCCAGCGGAACGGCCTACCGCCTCCATCGCCATGGCGGCGAAGAGGTAAGGAATCAGGCCGCCGATGAAGAGACCGATGATGACCATGTGGTTGGACAGATCGAAGCTGATGCCCTTCAGGCCGGCAGCCTCGAGACCGTGCGTGTAGTCGGCGAAGAGCACCAGCGCGGCGAGGCCGGCGGAGCCGATGGCGTAGCCCTTGGTCACCGCCTTGGTGGTGTTGCCGACGGCATCCAGCGGATCGGTGACGTTGCGCACTTCCTTCGGCAGGCCCGACATCTCGGCGATGCCGCCGGCGTTGTCGGTGATCGGGCCGTAGGCGTCGAGCGCCACCACGATGCCCGCCATCGACAGCATGGAGGTCGCGGCGATGGCGATGCCGAACAGACCGCCCAGCGCGTACGCAGCCCAGATCGACGCGCAGACCGAAATCACCGGCAGCGCGCAGGCCTTCATCGAGACGCCGATGCCGGCGATGATGTTCGTGGCGTGGCCGGTCTGGCAGGCGGAAGCGACGTGCTTCACTGGCGCGAAATCGGTGCCGGTGTAGTACTCGGTGATCCACACCAGGGCGGCGGTCAGGGCGAGGCCGACCACCGAGCAGCCGAACATGCTCAGGGTGGTGATCTTGGCGGCCGGATCGCCCGTGCCGATCAGCCATTGGGTGATCGGATAGTAGGCCACCAGCGCCAGCACGCCGGCGACGATCAGGCCGCGATACAGGGCATTCATGATCTTGCCGCCTTCGGCGGCCTTGACGAATGCGCAGCCGACGATCGAGGCGATGATCGACACGCCGCCCAGCGCCAGCGGATAGAGCAGCAGGTTCTCGCCCAGGCCCGGCGAGGTCTTGATCACCAGCGCGGCGAGCACCATCGTCGCGACGATGGTCACGGCGTAGGTCTCGAACAGATCGGCGGCCATGCCGGCACAGTCGCCCACGTTGTCACCCACGTTATCGGCGATCACCGCCGGGTTGCGCGGATCGTCCTCGGGGATGCCGGCCTCGACCTTGCCCACCAGATCGGCGCCGACGTCGGCGCCCTTGGTGAAGATACCGCCGCCGAGACGGGCGAAGATGGAGATCAGCGAGGAGCCGAAGGCCAGGCCGATCAGCGGCTCGATCATGTGATGCAGATCGGCATTCGCACCGCCCATCACCTTCAGCACGGCATAGTAGCCGGCCACGCCGAGCAGGCCCAGGCCGACCACCAGCATGCCGGTAATCGCGCCGCCCTTGAAGGCGACGTTGAGTGCCGGGGCAAGGCCGCCGCGGGCCGCCTCGGCCGTGCGCACGTTGGCGCGCACCGAGACGTTCATGCCGATATAGCCGGCCGCGCCGGAGAGCACCGCGCCGATCAGGAAGCCGATGGCGGTCTTCCAGCCGAGCTGCGGCACGAGGCCGATCACCAGGAACAGCGCCGCACCGACCATGCCGATGGTCTTGTACTGGCGGTTGAGGTAGGCGGATGCGCCTTCCTGCACCGCCTTGGCGATCTCCTGCATCCGCTCGTTGCCCGCAGGCAGCGAGAGGATCCATTTGCTGGACATGGCCCCGTAGACCACGGCGAGCACTGCGCATACCAGCGCAAGGATTAGTGCTACTGACATGAACTCCCTCCTGTAACTAGAAAACATCGAGACGGCGTCGCCGCCGTCTCCCGAACTGCTCAACCCTTTATCATTTCCGCGCCGTTGTTGTTATCTGGGCGCGGCACACGCCCACGGACGAATCAAATCTTGAATTCGCCCAATTTCTTCTTCACGCCCACATTCTTCAGCCGCACGTACTGCGGCAGTCCGTTCTTGTAGGGCGGGTAATCCTCGCCCTGGATCAGCGGCGTCAGATACTGTCGGCACTTGGCCGTGATGCCGTATCCATCCTCGCTGATGAAGTCGCGCGGCATGAACTTCTCCTTGTTCGCCACGTCCTTCAGTTCCGCGATCTCGATCTTCCACTTGTAGGGGCGGTTCGACACCCGCTTGATCGCCGGCATCACCGAATTGCGCCCCTTCAGCGCCACTTCCACCGCCGCCTTGCCTGTGGCATAGGCCTGCAGCACGTCCGTCTTCGAGGCAATGTGACGCGCCGCCCGCTGCAAATAATCCGCCACCGCCCAGTGGTATTTCAGGTTCAGCTCGTTCTTCACCAGCCCGGCGATCACCGGCGCCACGCCGCCCAGCTGCGCATGGCCGAAGGCGTCGCGCAGGCCCTGGTCGGAGAGGAACTTGCCGTCTGCGCCCTTCACGCCCTCCGACACCACCACGGTGCAGTAGCCGAACTTCTTCACCGTCGCATCCACCTTCGCCAGGAACTTCGCTTGATTGAAAGCGATCTCCGGAAACAGGACGACGATCGGCAGATCGAGATCCTTGTCCGAAGCCAGCGCGCCCGCCGCGGCGATCCAGCCGGCGTGGCGCCCCATCACTTCGAGCACGAACACCTTGGTCGAGGTCTTTGCCATGCTCGCCACATCCAGCGTGGCCTCGCGCGCGGACACCGCGATGTACTTCGCCACCGAGCCGAAGCCGGGGCAGTTGTCCGTGATCGGCAGGTCGTTGTCGACCGTCTTCGGCACATGCACGGCGGTGATCGGATACCCCAGCTTTTCCGACAGTTGCGACACCTTCAGGCAGGTGTCGGCGGAGTCCCCGCCGCCGTTGTAGAAGAAGTAGCCGATGTTGTGCGCCCTGAACACCTCGATCAGGCGCTCGTACTGTGCCCTGTGCTCCTCGATGCTCTTCAACTTGTAGCGGCAGGAACCGAAGGCGCCTGCCGGCGTGTGGCGCAACGCCGCAATGGCCTTCGCCGACTCCTTGCTCGTGTCGATCAGGTCTTCCGTCAGGGCGCCGATGATGCCGTTGCGCCCCGCGAACACCTTGCCGATCTTGCCCTTCTGCTTGCGCGCCGTTTCGATGACGCCGCAGGCGCTGGCATTGATGACCGAAGTCACTCCGCCCGACTGGGCATAAAAAACGTTTTTCATGCCTTAACTCCAAATTATACCAGTATGGACGTCCCCTGTCTGCGTGGAAAAGGGATCGGAATCATTTGATTTGTTTGGCTATTTCAGTGCAGCCAGGACTGCCTCGCGTATGCCGTCAAGGGGGCCGATACCGTTGATTTTACGGTATTTTGGCGCACGCGCATCGCCGGTCGCGGCCCATGTCGAATAGAACGCAACCAGCGGTTTGGTTTGGCTATGGTAGACCTCCAGGCGCTTCCGCACGGTTTCTTCCTTGTCGTCCTCGCGCTGAATCAGGTCGTCGCCGGTTACGTCATCCTTGCCGGCGACCTTGGGCGGATTGAAAACCACATGGTAGGTGCGGCCCGAAGCCGTGTGCACCCGCCGTCCGCTCATGCGCTTGATGATCTCTTCATCGGACACGTCAATCTCCAGCACGAGGTCGAGATCAACGCCTTGCGTACGCAGCGCCTCGGCCTGCGGGATGGTGCGCGGAAATCCGTCGAAAAGAAAGCCCTTCGCGCAGTCTGGTTGCCGCAGGCGTTCCTTGATGAGACCGAGGATGATGGCATCCGACACCAGTTGGCCGGCATCCATGACTTTCTTGGCCTCCAGCCCGAGCGGCGTGCCCGCCTTGACCGCGGCGCGCAACATGTCGCCAGTGGAGATTTGCGGAATGCCGTATTTCTCGGTGATGAAAGCGGCCTGCGTGCCCTTGCCGGCGCCGGGCGCGCCGAGCAGAATTAATTTCATAACTACTCCCCCAAGATCATTTTATTAACCAGTTGATTTATATTGGTTTTTCTAATTTCCGAAACGATACCGTGTTTTTGGAAACAGGTCAAACGTGCGGGTAGCGCTGTCGTGCGCGCTGTAAATCCTCCGGCGTATCCACGCCGGCCTCGGGTGCATGGTCGATTTCGGCAACGCGTATGCGGAAACCGTGCCACAGCGCGCGCAATTGCTCGAGCGCCTCGAAACTTTCCAGTGGCGACGGCGGCAGCGCTCCATAACGGCGCAGGAAGCCGCAGCGATAGGCGTAAATGCCGATATGGCGCTTGACCGGCAACGCATCGGGCAGCCGGCCGCGGTCGGCCGCAAAGGCATCGCGCGGCCAGGGAATCGGCGCACGACTGAAATACATCGCATGGCCGCGAACATCGCAGACGACCTTGACGACGTTGGGACTGAAGAATTCCTCGGCGCTGCCGACAGGATGGCAGGCCGTGGCGACGGCGGCCTCGATATCGGCGGCCAGTTCCTCCACCACCCGATTGATCAGGCCAGGTTCGATGAACGGCTCGTCGCCCTGGACATTGACGACCAGGACATTGTCGTCCCAGCCGCGTTGCGCAGCCACTTCAGCGACGCGATCCGTACCGCTGGTGTGGTCGACGCGCGTCATGACTGCAGTAAAGCCATGCCGTTCAACGGCAGCGCGCACTTCTTCGTGGTCTGTTGCGATCAGAATTTCCGTCGCACCACTGCGCACGGCACGCTCGGCGACCCTCACCACCATCGGTTTTCCGGCAATGTCGGCCAACGGCTTGCCGGGAAGTCTGCTGGAAGCATGGCGGGCGGGAATGACAACCTTGAATGACATCTCGCGCCCACCGCGGGAGAATCAGCCCGCGGTCTCCTCCTGGCTCAGCTGGCGCGCTTCCTCTTCCAGCATTACCGGTATGTCGTCGCGCACCGGATAAGCCAGCCTGCACGCCTTGCACACCAGTTCCTGGTTTGCCTTGCGAAAATCGAGCGGTCCCTTGCAGACCGGACAGACGAGTATTTCAAGCAGGCGCGCATCCATCGAGCTTCTCCACTACCCATTGGGCGAGGTCGGGGTCCAGTTGCGCCTCGACCGGAAGCACCCAGGTTTCCGACGGCGCAAAGGCTTGGCATTTTACCGCATCTTTCTCCGTCATCAGCAGCGCGTCAGCACCGGCGAAAGCCAGGTCCGATGGCTTGAAGACGTAATGATCGGGAAAAGCATGCGCCGCCGTCATCAGACCCATCCCTTCGAGCTGACGGAAGAAGCGCGCCGGATCGCCAATGCCCGCCAGTGCATGCAGTCGCTTCCCGCGCAATTCCCCTGCGCTGCAGGTGCGCTGCGGGTCGTGCAGGTTGCGGAAACGGTCTCCGGCGAGTCGCATGCGGAACACCTTCCCCGGATGCGCGTACGGCAAAACGGCCGCCTCTCCGTTCAACACCAGGGCATGCGCTTCGGCGATGCGTTCGGGGCATTCGCGCAAGGGACCGGCCGGCAGGGGCCAGGCGTTGCCGATTCCGCGCTCGTCCATCACGACGATCTCGACATCGCGCGCCAGCCGCAGGTGCTGCAGACCGTCGTCGGCGACCAGGAGGTTGCAATCGGCATGCGTAGCCAGCAGCGCCTGCGCTGCGGCGACACGGTCGCGGCCGACGAAGACCGGGCAACCGGCGCGGCGCGCCATCAGGAGAGGCTCGTCGCCGACGCGCGCAGGATCGCTAGCCGCCGATACCGCCTCGACGCCCGTCAGACTTCCCCCGTAACCACGGCTGACAATGCCCGGCCGCCAGCCGCGCCTGCTCAGTTCCTGTACAAGATGCAGGACAAGCGGCGTCTTGCCGCTGCCGCCGGCAGTAATGTTGCCGACAACCAGCACGGGTACTGGCAGCTTGACGGAAGTCAGCCAGCCGAAACGATACGCCAGCCGGCGCAGATTGACGGAGAACGCGAACGGGAGGGCAAACGGCAACAGCAGAACGGCGGTCGCCCCCCGCTTCTGCCACCCCGCCGCAATCCGCTGTCGCAAAGCCATGACTGTCCTGCCGGAATCGGGATAGGGGGCGATCAGGATACCTGATCGATCCCCTCCCACACCACCCGGCATGCGGGTCCGCACCGGGCG
>JBDHRL010000067.1:0-15311 GCA_039807535.1 Rhodocyclaceae bacterium | reverse complement strand
CCGTGCTGGAAAAGCTCGCGCAGCATCACGGCTACCTCGAGAGCCTGGCCGGGCGTCTGTCGCACGAGCTGCGCACGCCCATCGCCGTGGTGCGCTCCTCGCTGGAGAATCTCAGGCTGGAGCAGGATCCGGCGCAGCGGCAGGTGTACCTCGGGCGCGCCGAAGAGGGGCTGTCGAGGCTGTCGAAGATCCTCACTCGCATGAGCGAGGCGACGCGCCTCGAGCAGAGCCTGCGCAGCGAGGCACGCGAGCGCTACGATCTGGCCGAAGTGGCGGGGGAGTGCGTAAACGGCTATCGCCAGGCCTATCCGCAGCAGGCATTCGATCTGCAGGCGCCGACGCAACCGCTGCGCGTCGACGGCTCTCCCGATCTCTTCGCCCAGCTGCTCGACAAGCTGGTGGCGAATGCGGTGGACTTCGGCCGCCCGGGCACGTCCGTGCGCATCGAACTGCAGCGTGCCGGGGACAATGCGCAGATCGTCGTCGCCGACACCGGCCCGGCCCTGCCGGCGGATGTGCAGGGCCGGCTGTTCGAGGCGATGATTTCCTCGCGGTCCGATCGCGGCGGCCAAGGCAACGATGAACCGCATCTCGGCCTCGGCCTCTACATCGCCAGGTTGATCGCGGAATTCCACGGCGGCAGCATCGCCGCCGCCAACCTGCCGGACGGCAGCGGCGTGTCGGTGAGACTGACTTTGCCGCTGGCGCCGGGTAACATGGCCGCGTGACCGACCGCGCGGAAACCGTTTTCGACATCCTCATCGCCGGCGCCGGCATCAACGGCGCCGGCCTCGCCCGCGACGCCGCCGGGCGCGGCCTCAAGGTGCTGCTGGTCGACCAGGGCGACATCGGCGGCGCCACCTCCTCGGCGTCGACCAAGCTGATCCACGGCGGCCTGCGCTACCTCGAGCATTTCGAATTCGGCCTGGTGCGCGAATCGCTCGCCGAGCGCGAGATCCTGCTGGCCATCGCCCCGCACCTGGCGCACGAACAGCGCTTCGTCATTCCGCACACGCCGGCGCAGCGGCCGCGCTGGATGATCCGCCTCGGCCTGGCCCTTTACGACGGCCTGGCGCGCGGCTCCAGCCTGAAGCGGGCCGAGGGCGTGGACCTGCGCGGCACGCCGTTTGGCGCGCCGCTGCGGCCGGAGTTCGCGCGCGGCTTCGCCTATTCCGACCTCGTCACCGACGATGCCCGCCTGACCTTGCTCAACGCCGTGTCCGCGGCGCAGCTCGGCGCGCAGGTGTGGCCGCGCACGAAGCTCGTCGGCGCGCGCCGCGCGGGAGCGGAGTGGCGCGCCGTGCTGCAGGGCGCCGGCGGCGCGCGGCAGGAATGCGCGGCGCGCATCCTGGTGAATGCGGCGGGCCCGTGGGCGGCGCAGGTGCGCCTGGCGGTGGCCGGCATCGCCGGTCCCGAATCGTTGCGCCTGGTGAAGGGCAGCCATCTGGTGGTGCCGAAGCTCTACGCGGGCGGGCAGGCCTACCTGCTGCAGAACGACGACGGCCGCATCGCCTTCGTGATTCCCTTCGAGTACGACTTCAGCCTGGTCGGCACGACCGAGGCGCCGCTCGATACGCCGGATGCCGCGCCGCACATCGACGCGTCGGAGGCGGGCTATCTGTGCGGGCTGGTGAACCGCTTCTTCAAGACCCCGCTGCAGCCTGCGCAGGCGGTGTGGTCCTACGCCGGCATCCGGGCGCTCTACGACGACGGCAAGGGCAGCGCCTCGGCGGTGAGCCGCGAATACCGCCTGACGGTGGACGGCGGCGCGGGAGAAGCGCCGCTGCTGTCGATCTTCGGCGGCAAGCTGACCACCTACCGGCACCTCGCCGAGCGCGTGCTCGACAGGCTGCGACCCTGGCTCCCCGGCCTGCGGCCATCGTGGAGCGCGCAAGTACACCTGCCGGGCGGGGGCCTTGGCCCGGGCGGATTGAACGGTTTGCTGCTGGAACTGGTGCGGCGATACCCGAAACTGCCGCCCGATCTGCTGCAGGCGCTGTCGCGGCGCCACGGCACGCTCGCCGCTCATGTGCTCGGGCCGGCGCAGACCACGCAGGGGCTCGGCGAGCATTTCGGCGGCGGCCTCTACGCCGCGGAAGTCGATTACATGGTCGCGCACGAATGGGCGCGCGAGCCCGAGGACATCCTCTTGCGGCGCACGAAATGCGGCCTGCGCATCGACCCGCCGGGGCGCGAACGCCTGGCCCGGTACCTTGACACAACCCGACAGGACCCTTAGTGTAGTTCCTCGCTGTGCGGCGGCAGACGGGGCTTTCTGAAGGGCACGGCAGGCTCGATCAGCAGGCTGAACCGACACCGAGGAGGTCGGACGTGCCGGAAGACAAGGACCGCAAGGATGCACTGAGCGCGCGCGCGCCCTCCGGCGAGCACGGGTTCGCCCCCGCGCCGCAGGACCACGATCCGGGCAGCGAGCCGACCATATCCAGCGCGCGCATCAATACCGGCTACACCCAGCCGACCCGTGTCGATCCGGATGCGCCGATCCATCGCGGCGTGCCGGGCACCGGACCGGAACGGCCGACCACACGCAACCACGTCGCCCTGCCGGCCGGCTACCAACTGCAGGAATACACCTTCGAGGCGCTGCTCGGAACCGGCGGCTTCGGCCTCACCTATCTCGCCCGCGACAACAACCTGCAATGCCAGGTCGCCATCAAGGAATACCTGCCCAACGACCTGGCGGTGCGTACCGCGGGCCAGACGGTATGCCCGAGGACGGAATCCGATACTCACGGCTACCGCATCGGCCTCGACGGCTTTCTCGCCGAATCGCGCGTGCTGGCAAGCTTTCGCCACCCCAACATCGTTCGCGTGACGCGGTTCTTCGAGGCCAACGGTACGGCCTACATGGTGATGGACTATGAGCGCGGCGAGCCGCTGCGCGACTGGCTCAAGGAGAATGGCCCCCTCGACGAAGAACAGTTGCTGGCGATGTTCCTGCCGCTGCTGGATGGATTGGAGGTGGTGCACAGGGCGAGCGTGCTCCACCGCGACATCAAGCCGGCCAACATCTACGTGCGCGAGGAAGACGGCAGTCTGGTGCTGCTCGATTTCGGCGCGGCGCGCTATGCGCGCAGCGGCGACAGCCGCAGCCTGACCAGCATTGTCACACCGGGCTTTGCGCCATTCGAGCAGTACCACACCCACGGCGCACAGGGCCCCTGGTCGGATCTGTATGCCTTCGGCGGCGTGTTGTATTGGGTGGTTACGGGCGAGAAACCCCTGGAGGCGCCTTCCCGGATGAGAAGCGACATCATGCCCCTGGCGCTTTCCCTGGGGCGCGGCCGCTACAGCGAGCATCTGCTGCGCGCCATCGACTGGGCACTCATGCCGGACGAAACGGAGCGACCGAAATCCGTCTCCCAGCTTCGCACCGTGCTGACGGGAGAGGCGGCCGTGCCGATGCCGGTACCGGCGAAAGCCGATATTCCAGCCGCGGCGCCAGCGTCATTGAAAAAGCCATTGCTGATGGCCGGTGCCGGCTTGATAACGATCGCCATCGGTGCCGGCGCCTTCTGGCCCAAGCCACAGGCTTCCTTGCCGGTGACAGAACCGCAGCCGCTGCCAGTCGCCGCCACGCCCCCCGCAGCCGAAAGCGTTGAATCGCCAAAGCCGGCACCGGCGAAACCGGCCAGGGCCGCGAAAAAATCCGGCAAGGAAAATGCGCAAGATCCGGCTCCGCTGGCGGAAGCGCAGGACAAATCCAAGGAAAAAACGGGAAAAGCGGAGAAGTCGGCGGCTCCTGCGCCGACCGCTTCGGTGATTTTGACCGTAACGCCGGAAGGACGGATCGTGCTCGACGGCAAGCCACTTGGCAACTCGCCGCCGCTGACCCGGCTGACGGTTTCCGCAGGCGTCAGGCACAGGCTGGAAATCCACAGCAACGGACCTCATCCGACGCACTACTGGACAGTCGAGCTGGAGCCAAACGAAACACGCGAGATCCGCGCCGACTTCCAGAGCCGTCAATGACCGGCGGGGGTTCCCCGCCGGCCGGTGCGATTACAGCGGCTTCCTGATCGTCATGGCGCCGCGGATTTCCGCCGGGCCGTAACCGACCGCCCTGTCGTTCGGATAGAGTTCCTTCAGCTTCGCCTGCACCGCCGGGCTGAGGCGGTCTGTCGTGCCGTGGCAGTTCAGGCAGAGGTCCTGCGTCGGCAGGGCCTTCATGTAGCGGTACATCTTCTTGTCGCCGTCCACCACGACTTCGCCCTTTTCCAGGCCGGTCGGTTTCTCGCCAGCGGCGGCGCGCTGGTCGAACTCTTTCAGCACGGCTTCTTCCCAGGCGTCGGGGACGGCCTTCGGGTTGCGATTCTTCAGGCTGACGCGGCGGATGGCCCAGCCGGTCTGCTCGGAGGCGGCCTTGGCCATCGCCGGTGCCTTGTCGCGGCAGACGCCGATGGCGCCCTCGGGGCCGCCCTTCTGGATTTCCTCCTGCAGCACGGCAAGCAGCTTCGGCGGAATGCCCGAAGCGACATTGCGGGCCTCGGCCAGCAGCGGGTCATCGGCAGCAGGCGCAGACGCCGCGGCCAGGGCAAGCGCGGCGGGCAATACAAAGCGAATCGACTTGTTCATGATCTCCTCCCGGGAATGAAATGCGCGTTCCATTGTCCATGCGGACAGCGCGGGTTTCTGTAACCAAAGTCACACGGAAGGGCGCGGGCAGCGGAAAAACGTTCATGCGCGCTTGGTCGATGCCGACGGCTGCTCGTAGCGCAGATATTCGGCGATATTTTCCGCCAGCCGCCGACCGGCCTCGGCCCGCGCTGCGACGAAGCCGGCGGCGGTCCTGACGAGGCGGCGCGCGGCGATATCGCCGACGAGGCGGCTCAAGTCCTCCTCGGCGTCCCAGTCGAGGTGGCGCAGGACGAAGCCGAGCGCCTCGGCGAAATCGGCGGCGCCGCTGATGCGCACATCGCGCAGCAGCGCCTCGCGCCCCTCCGGCAAGGCCAGCAGGGCGTGCACGGGCAGGACGATCCCGACGGCCGGCTCGCCCGTGCCGAGCGATTCGAATGTGCCGTCCGGCGCGATGCGGAACTCGAGCGGCAGTGAACCCAGCACGAGGCGCGCGCGCTTGCCGGCGAAGGGGACGAGCTTCTCGCGCGCCCAGGGCGCGGCGGCGAGCAGGTGGTTGAAGGCTTGCAGGACGGCGAGGTCGAGCATGGGATCGGCCCTAACGAAAAGGGGGCCCGCAGGCCCCCGTTCCATTGCGCCGCTGTCAGCTGAACTGCTGGATGCCGGCCACCGCCCAGCCGCGGCCGCCGTCGACCGGCTTGGTCAGGTGCCAGACCTCGTCGAAGGCGTCCGGCGCGGCGCCCTCGACCTCGCGGATGGCGCCGTGGAAGCGCACGCTGGCGACGTACTGCCGGTTCTCTTCCGAAACATCGAGCAATTCGGCATTCAGTGTGACGACATCGGTCTGCTGCGGTGCGCGGCCGCGCTCGTCGATTTCCAGCTTGATCTCGGCGAACATCTCCGGCGTGGTGAAGTTGCGGATGTCCTCGATGTTCCTGGCGTCGTTGGCGGCCTGCAGTCGCACGAAGTTGAGCTTGGCCTGGCGCAGAAAGCCATCGACGTCGAAGCCGGCCGGGATGCTGCCGCCCGCGGCAGGGGGGAGCGCGCCACCGGCGGCGGGCGGCGCATCGAAATGCAGCGGCGCATTGCCGGCACCGGCGTACCGCAGCGGCTGACTTTGCGGCGTGCCGCGGCGAAACAGCAGGCGCGCGACAAAAAACAGAGTCAGGCCGATGAGCAGGAGCATGACGAAGGAGGCCATCCCTTCGCCGAAGCCAAGGTGCGAGAACAGCGCAGCCAGGCCAATGCCGGCGGCGAGTCCCGCGATCGGGCCAAGCCAGCGGTTGCCGGCCGGCTGCGGCGCGGCGGTCGGCTGGGCCGGCTTGGCGGGCGCGGCGTTCTGCGCCGGCCTGGCCGGGGAAACCGGTGCGGTCGGTGAAACATTCCGCTGCATGCCGGAACTGCGGCCGCCGCCCAGGCGCCTTGCCTCGGCGTCGTCGGCGACGAAGCCGAGGCTGAACACGGTGGCGAACAGGGCGATCAGGGTCTTTTTCATCGGTGCCTCCTCTTTACTGTGAAATGCCTTGCATGCCGGCGATGCGGCATCAGGGCTTGTAAGCGCGGTGCAGGGCGACCACGCCGGCCGCCATGTTGAAGTATTCGACCTTGTCGAGGCCGGCCTGTTCCATCATGGCCTTCAGCGACTCCTGGTCGGGATGCATGCGGATCGACTCGGCCAGGTACTGGTAGCTGCCGGGGTCGTTCACCACCTTGCTGCCCAGCCACGGCAGCACCTTGAACGAGTAGAAGTCGTAGGCCGGCGCCAGCGGCTGCCAGACCTTGGAGAACTCCAGGATCAGCAGGCGGCCGCCGGGGCGCAGCACGCGCGCCATCTCGGCCAGCGCCTTGTCCTTGTGCGTCATGTTGCGCAGGCCGAAGGCGCACGTGACGCAGTCGAAATGCTCCGACGGGAAGGGCAACTGTTCGCCGTCGCACTGCACCGCCGGCGCCATGTGGCCGTGGTCGATCATGCGGTCGCGGCCGCGAACGAGCATGGCGCTGTTGATGTCGGTGAGCCAGACTTCCCCGCCCGCGCCCACCCGCCTGGCGAAGGCCAGCGAGAGGTCGGCCGTGCCGCCGGCGACATCGAGCACGCGGTCGCCCGCGCGCACGCCGGCGACCTCGATGGCGAAGGCCTTCCACAGGCGGTGCAGGCCGAGCGACATGAGGTCGTTCATCAGGTCGTATCTGTCGGCGACCGAATCGAATACGCCGGCAACATGCTTCGCCTTCTCGGCCTCGTCGACCTGCCTGTAGCCGAAATGGGTGGTTTTCCGGTTCATGCGGCGCCGTATCGCGGTGACTGACTTTTCAGCGCGGCCTCAATGATGCCCGCAGCCGCCGCTGCCGCAGCCGCCCTGCTTCGGTAGCTCGGGATAATCGGCCGGATCGCGGCTGGCGCCGGCTTCCTGCATGCGCTCGAGGTATTCCTGCCAGAGGCGCTCGCGGTTGGCGCCGAGCCAGTAGAGGTGATCCCAGGAATACAGGCCGCTGTCGTGGCCGTCGGAGAACACCGGCTTGACGGCATAGGCGCCGACCGGCTCGATCTGCTGGATTTCGACGTCGCGCTTGCCGACCTGCAGGGTCTCCTGGCCGGGGCCGTGACCGCGCACTTCGGCCGACGGGCTGTAGACCCGCAACAGCTCGTAGGGCAGCTCGAAGCGGCTGCCGTCATCGAAAGCGATTTCCATCAGGCGCGATTTCTGGTGCAGCTTGATTTCGACGGGGATCGGGGTCTGCTTGTCGAGTCCGCCCATGTCAGTCTCCAGGCGTGGTTGGGGAGGGCAATCATACCGCAGAAGACTGCCCCGGATAACTGCGACGGCAGCGGGGCTACGCGCGGGTGAAGGTGGTCCGCTCGAAGTCGGGGCCCTGGGCCAGCAGCTCTCCCAGGCGCAGGCTGGCCTGCCGCTCGGTGAACACTTCGATGATGCGCTCGGGCTGGAACATGCCGCGCGGCACGACCAGCGAGGCTGCTTCGTTCAGGCTGGGCACGGCCGGCAGGAGAAAGGCGCGCACGTAGCGCTCGGAGTGGGAGACCTTGAGGCCGGTCGGCCGCACGGCGACACCCTGCGGCAGCCCCGGCAGGACGTGGATGCCGATCAACAGCTCGTCCTTCTGCATGAGGGACCAGCTGACCTGGGCCAGAAAAAAATGCTCGCCGTCGGGTGGTTTCAGGCAGAACAGCTGGCCGTTTTCGATGCGGGCGCCGGCCGCGCCGCGCTGCAGGCGGAAGCCGGAAACGGACTGGTCGAGCACGCTCCAGCGTTCCAGCGGATAGCCGAGCTGCACCTGCTTTGCCCGCACGTTCAACTGGGTCGGATCGATCTGGTCGCGGAAGGTCCAGATGCGCTCCATGTCGCCGCGCGAATACATGCGCACATGCTCCGGCTGCTGAAACTCGTCGCCCGTGATGTGGTAGTGGGCCGCCTCGAAGCCGAGACAGACCTGGGCGACGCCGCTGGCGCCGCGCCGCTGGAAGCGCCGCGGGATGGCGTTCAGACACCAGGGCTTGTAGAGCTGCAGGAGCAGGCGGCTGGCCGTGGACGAGGGGCAGTCGTCGCCCAAGCCGAGTGCGGCGGGGCTCTCGCGTTCCTTGAGCCGCATCAGCAATTCCTGCAGCACCGGCACCAGCGGGCGGGTATCGAAATGCCGCACCGAGTCGGTGCGGGGCAGCCGCTCGAGCGGCCGCGTGCTCGCATCGGCCATCAGGTCGATGCCGAAGGCACGTGTCTCGATCGGTTCGCCGAGCGGCAGGACGGCCGTTTGCGGCGCCAGGCGCCTCGCCCAGCGGCCGATCCAGGCGAATTCGTGGGCGCTGCGGCCGTACGGGTTGGCGAGGTCGACAAGCAGGACGGCCGCATAGGCCTCGGCAGGAGACTGGTTCTTGCGCTCTTCATTGAGAGGCTCCGGCACCGCCGTCTTGTCGATGCCCCACTCCTCGGCCGTCGCAAAGTAGCCGTGCAGGTCGATCCAGGCGCCGGGGGTGGGCGCACGGCGGGCGCGATAGTATTCGAGGATGGCCTTGCCGGCGTAATGCACGCAGCGCTGGCAGATGAGCGCCAGCTTGTCCTGAATCGACCGGTCGCCGGAACCGAGCTGCGCCACCATGGCATAGGCGCGCGCCATGAGCTGCCACAGCGCCAGGACGTGCCGGAAGGCCTCCGCTTCGGCCGGCAGCGGCGGCAGGGGCTTGGCGGCGTAGCGCTGGGCCAGTTCATCCTGCAGGAAGGCGAGCGGCGCGCGCACCGCCTCCAGCACGTCCAGGTAGGCGGGCGCAGGCGGCGACCGGTGGGCAAGCCCGGTGAGCAGCATGACGAGCATCCGGTGCGCCTCGCGCGCATTGGTCAGCGGCAGGCCGGCGATGAGCGCCATGCAGGCATGGGCATCGGCGGTGTCGATGGGCAACGTGGTTCCGTTCTGATTCATACGCGCTCGAATGCGCAGCGCTCGAAATCGCTGCCGCGGTCCAGTTGCTGGGTGAGCCGGATCTGCCGTGAGGACTGTTCGTAGAGCTCGATGACGCGGCCGGGGCGGAACCAGCCGGCCGGCACGATGACCGACTCGGGATACTTGAGGGCCGGCACGGCGGGCAGCCGGAAGCCGGTGCGGTATTTCTCGTTGACGGCGGACAGGCCGGTGCCGCGCAGGGAAATGGTGATCGGGTTGCCCGGCATGATCTGGATGCCGGCCTGCAGCTCGGCATGGCCCGTCAGCCGCGACCAGCGTGCCACGGCAAGCAGGTAGCCGCGATCGGGCTCGGGCATGATGGCCACCATCTGGCCGTTGCCGATGCGGCCGCCGGCCTGGCCGGCCGCGCGCGCCAGGCGATAGCCCGAGGCGGACTCGTCGAGGATCTGCCAGAGCTCGACCATGAAGCCGTGCTGCCTGCTGTAATCGTCCTCATGGCGCGTGGAGATACGGCCGAAGGTGGCGATCTGGTCGGCCTGCGTCTTCGACAGCGCATCGGCCTGGCCGGGCTGGGAAAAAATTTTTCCGGACAGGTAGTAGTGGATGGCATCGTGTCCGGTCACCAGCCGGCAGCGGCCGCTGCCGGTCCGGCGCAAATGCACGCGCGGCGCGCCGCCCTTGAACCACTGTTGGTGGACGTGACGCAGCAGGCTCTCGCAGGCGGGCTGCACGCAGTCCTCGCCCAGACCCAGCGAGGCCGGCGATTCGCCCTTCTGCAGATGGGCGATGCGGCGCTTCACGCTGCGCGACAGATCGGACAGGTCGAGCCAGCGCAGATGGCCGCCGCCCGGTTCGGCCCGCGTTTCCGGCGAATCCGACGCCAGGTCGACGAGCAGGGGCGGCACGCGCGGCTCGACGGGCGGAGCGAGCAACACGGCGACCTTGCCGCCCCAGCGGTGCAGCCAGCGCTCGACCAGCATGAGCTGGCGCCCGGACAGTTCATAGGGGCTGGCCCGGTGCAGCAGCAGCGTCTGCGCATAGGCGGCGGCGACGCTGGTGGCGGGATGCCGGGTCTGCAGGGAGTCGTTCACGGGATGGGCAAGCGCATCCAGGCTTTCGGCCGCCGCGAACACGCGATGCAGCATCCGCCAGAGCGAAGCGGGCGGATCGGTGGGAGCCCGATAGATGTCGAGCAGCTCGGCGCGCAGGGCGCTCATGACGCGCTGGGCGATCATCGCGGCGTGCGGCCGCAGCGCGGACTTGCCTTCCAGGCAGGCGGCGAGGCAATGCAGGTAGCCGGTCTGCACGGCCTGCCAGAGTGCGCGGTTGGCGTCCATGCCGGCCTGCTCGGGCGGCGCCAGCGGCAGGGGCCGGCCGGCGAACTTGCGCGCCGACTCGTTCTGGGCGAAGGCAATCGGATCGCGCAGCAGTTCGAGAATTTTCAGCCGCTCCGCGGGCGGAAGCTCATAGCGGTTGAGCAGGTTGATCTGGCGCATCAGAAGGGCCTGCGCCTGGACCGGATTGGCCAGCGGCTGGGCGGCCAGCCAGTCGCCGCAGGCGCGCGCATCGGCGAAGGCCGGCGACGGGTCGCGGCCCACGGACGGCAGATTGAATGCGGCGGCATTCATTCTCCGCCCTGCTCCCTGGCCAGCGCGCGGACGAAAGCCGTGCGCAGCGCATCCGGATCGGCGGCGATGCGCGGCCTCGATTCGCGCACCGCCGCACTCCACACCGATTGGGGGAAGTGCCGGTCGTCGCGCCAGCGCGGTATGACATGCCAATGCAGGTGCGGTACCGCGTTGCCCAGGCTGGCGAGGTTGATCTTGTCCGGCCGGACAGCCGTGCGCAGCGCCGTTTCGGCGGCAAACACCACCGACATCATGTGGCGGCGCTCGGCGGCATCGAGATCGGTCATTTCGGCCACATGGCGCTGCCAGACAACGCGGCAGAAGCCGGGATGGTCGGCGTCGGCGACGAGCACCAGCCGGCAGCGTTCCTCCTGCCAGAGGAGCTCCCCGCCTGTTTCGCGGCACAATTGGCATGCCTCCGCAGCCGGCATCGCGCACTACCCCCGCCCGTGCAAAAAGGACGGATGCATTCTACCCTGCCGACCGCTACAATCGGGCCATTCCCGCGAAATCATGGGCAAAATCATGGACAACCAGGAGAATTGCATGCGCACCCGAACCCATTTGCGACACACCCTCGCCGCCCTGATTTTCCTGTTCGCCGCCGCCGGCGCCTGGGCCCAGACGGGCACCCTGGACAAGATCAAGCGCACCGGGGTCATCGCCCTCGGCCATCGCGAAGCCTCGATCCCCTTTTCCTACCTCGGCGACGGCGGCCGGCCGGCCGGCTATTCGGTTGAACTGTGCGAGCGCGTGGTTGAGAGCATCAAGCGCCAGCTCGGACTCGCCACGCTCGAGGTGAAATGGGTGCAGGTGACGCCGGGCAACCGCGTGGAAAAACTCAACGGCGGCGAAATCGACCTCGAGTGCGGCTCGACGACGAACACCCTGTCGCGCCAGGAACAGGTGTCGTTCAGCCTGCTCACCTTCGCCGACGGCGGCAGCCTGCTCTTCAAGGCGGATTCGGGACTGCTGGGCATCGCCGACATGGGCGGAAAGCGCATCGGCGTGGTGCCGGGCACCACCACGGTCCGAAACCTGCAGGAGGCGCTGGCGCGCGCCAAAGTGAAGGCCGAAACGGTGACGCTGAAGGACCATGCCGAGGGCCTGGTGGCGCTGATGCAGGGCAGGATCGATGCGTATGCCACCGACCGCGTCATTCTGGTCGGCATGGTGCTGGGCTCGGGCAACCAGAAGAGCCTGCGCCTGTCGCACGACCTGTTCTCGTACGAGCCCTATGCCCTGATGATGCGGCGGAACGACTCGGCCTTCCGCCTGGCGGTGAATCGCGAGCTGGCGCGCCTCTACCGCACGGAGGAAATCTATGCCATCTACGATCGCTGGCTCGGCGTCCTCGACACGCCGGGACCGCTCCTGAAATCGCTCTATTTTCTCAACGGCCTGCCGGAGTAGCGGCGGCTTCGACACGCTGCGTGCGCCGTCTCCCGGCAACGGATTTTTCCGGCGATCGCGTACGCGTCGCGCCCTCCCGCGGCGACGCGCAACAGATCCGTCGCCTGCCTCACGATCAATTTCTGCCAGCCAGCGCGAGGCGAATGCCGAGACCGATGAACAGCACGCCGGTGGCGCGATCGAGCCAGCGGCCGACGGCGGGGCGCCCGCGCAGCCAGCCGCCGAGCGTGCCGGCGTAATGGCCGATGGCGCCGAAAATCAGCACCGTCAGCACGGCGAACAGGGTACCGAGCAGCGCCGTCTGCGCCGCCGCACTGCCGTGGGCCGGGTCGACGAACTGGGGCAGGAAGGCGAGGAAGAACAGTGCCACCTTGGGATTGATGGCGTTGGCGACGAAGCCGCGCACCAGATAGGGGCGCATGGCATCGTCGGCCGGCTGCTCGCCGCCGGCCTCCGCCGCGAGCGTGGCGCCGGGACTGCGCAGCGCGCCGATACCGAGCCATACGAGGTAGGCGGCACCGGCCAGCTTGAGCGCGGTGAAGGCGGCGTCCGAAGCGGCGATCAGCGCCGTGACGCCCAGTGTCGCCCACAGCGTGTGGGTGAAGCAGCCCAGCGCGCAACCGAGGCCGAAGCCGATGCCGGCGCGCCGTCCGCGCGACAGGCCGAGGCTCAGCACGGACAGGTTGTCGGGCCCCGGCGCGAGGGTGATCAGCGCGGCGGCGAGGAGGAAGCCGGCGACCTGGGCAAAAGTCATGTCGATCATAGGAGCACCCTTTCAATGCCGCCGGCGTTGGCGCGCGCGACGTAGTTTTCCAGCCAGTCCGAGCCGAGCAGATGCCGGGCCAGCTCGACGACGATGTAGTCGGCATCCGTGCCGGTATCGTCGGCGTAGCGGTGCAGCCCTTGCAGGCAGGACGGGCAGGAGGTGAGGATCTTCACCGGCGCCCCGCCCGGCAGGCGCGCGATGTCGCGCGCGATCTCCTCCTGCTTGCGAAAGCGCACCTGGGTCGAGACATCCGGGCGCGCCACCGCCAGCGTGCCGGACTCGCCGCAGCAGCGATCGTTCAACGCGACCGGATTGCCGAGCAGCTGCGCGGCCACTTTCGTGCCGTTGTGCACCTTCATCGGGTCGTGGCAGGGCTGGTGGTAGAGGTAGCGCACGCCTTTCGCCCCTTCGATCTTCACCCCTTTCTCCATCAGGTACTCGTGGATGTCGAGCAGGCGGCAGCCGGGGAAGATCTTCTCGAATTCGTATTTCTGCAGCTGGTCCATGCAGGTGCCGCAGGAGACGATCACCGTCCTGATGTCGAGGTAGTTGAGCGTGTTGGCGACACGGTGGAACAGCACGCGGTTGTCGGTGGTGATCTTCTGGCCCTGGTCGGCCTCACCGGCCGCCGTCTGCGGGTAGCCGCAGCACAGATAGCCGGGCGGCAGCACGGTCTGCGCGCCCAGTTCGAAGAGCATCGCCTGCGTCGCCAGGCCGACCTGCGAGAACAGCCGTTCCGAACCGCAGCCGGGAAAGTAGAAGACGGCATCCGAATCCTCCGTGACCTTCTGCGGGTCGCGGATCACCGGCACGATGGCGGCGTCCTCGATGTCGAGCAGGGCGCGCGAAGTGCGCTTCGGCAGCCCGCCCGGCATCGGCCGGTTGATGAAGTGGATGACCTGGGTGCGCAGCGTCGGCGCGCCCAGGGTGGCGGCCGGCTGCCGCGTGCTGCGCCCGGCCAGCCCCGACCATTTCGCCAGCCGGTAGCCGAGGCGCTGCGCCTTGTAGCCCCACTCGATCATGCCCTTGCGCATCAGCTTGATCGTCGCCGGGTCCTTCAGGGTGAGGAAGGCCATCGCCGCCGCCTTGGCCGGCACGAACTTCTTGCGGCCCTGCTCGCGCAGGAAGTTGCGCATGGCCACCGAGACGTCGCCGTAGTCGATGTCCACCGGGCAGGGCTTCACGCAGCGGTGGCAGATGGTGCAGTGGTCGGCGATGTCGTTGAACTCGTCGAAGTGCGCCAGCGAGACGCCGCGCCGCGTCTGCTCTTCATACAGGAAGGCCTCGACCAGCAGGCCGGTGCCGAGGATCTTGTTGCGCGGCGAGTAGAGCAGGTTGGCACGCGGCACGTGGGTCGAGCAGACCGGCTTGCACTTGCCGCAGCGCAGGCAGTCCTTCACGCTGGCCGCGGTGTTGCCGATTTCGGACTGCTCGAGGATGAGCGACTCGACGCCGAGTAGACTGAAGCTGGGCGTGTAGGCATTTCCCAGGTTGGCGCCGGGCAAGAGCTTGCCGCGGTTGAAGCGGCCCTCCGGGTCGATGCGGTTCTTGTAGTCGACGAAGGGCGCGATCTCCTCGGGCTGAAGGTAGTCGAGCTTGGTGATGCCGATGCCGTGCTCGCCGGAGATGACGCCGCCGAGGCTTCTCGCCAGTGCCATGATGCGATCCACCGCCGCATTGGCCTCCTGCAGCATCTCGTAGTGGTCGGAGTTGACGGGGATGTTGGTGTGCACATTGCCGTCGCCGGCGTGCATGTGCAGGGCGACGAAGACGCGCCCGCGCAGCACCTCGCGGTGGATGCCCTCGATACGCTCCAGCACCGGTGCGAACAGCGCGCCGTCGAAGATGTCCTCGAGCTGCGGCCTGAGTTCTTGCTTCCACGATACGCGTACCGAGTAGTCTTGCAGGCGATGGAAGATCGTAACCCCCTCACCCCGACCCTCTCCCCCGGGGGGGAGAGGGGGTGTTGCTCCCTCTCCCTCGAAGGGAGAGGGCTGGGGTGAGGGTGAATCCAGGTTGTCCAGCAGCCATTGCCAGCGTTGCCGCACCGACTCGATCAGATCCCGCGCCTGCTCGCGGCGATCGCCGATGAGTTCCTCGGCGTCGAGGTTGGCGTCGCCGGCATGCAGCGGCAGCTCGCCTTGCAGGAATTCGGCGAGGGCATCGCATAACCGCAGCTTGTTGCGGATCGACAGCTCGATGTTGATGCGCTCGACGCCGTCGCAGTAGTCGCCCATGCGCGCGAGCGGGATCACCACGTCCTCGTTGATCTTGAAGGCGTTGGTGTGGCGGGCGATAGCCGCCGTGCGTGCACGGTCGAGCCAGAAGGTCTTGCGCGCTTCCGTGCTGGTGGCGATGAAGCCCTCGCCGCCGCGGGCATTGGCGATCCGCACCACGTGCGAGGCAGCCTGCATCACGGCCGCCTCGTCCTCGCCGACGATGTCGCAGAGCAGGACCATCTTCGGCCGGCCATGGCGCTTGGCCTTCGTGGCGTAGCC
>JBDHRL010000066.1:0-15326 GCA_039807535.1 Rhodocyclaceae bacterium | reverse complement strand
CTTGCCATGATCCACGTGCCCAATCGTCCCTACGTTCACGTGCGGCTTCGTACGCTCAAATTTGCCTTTGGCCATGTTTCTATCCCTCTAAAGAACAAATCACTTCTTGTTGATGATCGCCTCGGCGACGTTTTTAGGAGCCTCGGAATAATGCTTGAACTCCATGGTATACGTGGCACGCCCCTGGGTCAGGGAACGCAACTGGGTCGCATAGCCGAACATCTCGGCCAGCGGCACTTCCGCCTTGATGGCCTTGATGCCGCCCGCCAGATCTTCCATGCCCTGTACCATGCCGCGGCGCCCGGACAGGTCGCCCATGACGTTGCCCATGAAGTCTTCGGGTGTCTCCACCTCGACTGCCATCATCGGCTCGAGCAGCGCAGGACTGGCCTTGCGCATGGCGTCCTTGAAAGCGATGGACGCCGCCATCTTGAAAGCGTTCTCGTTAGAATCCACGTCGTGATAGGAGCCGTCAAACAGCGTGACCTTGACGTCCACCACCGGGAAGCCGGCGAGCACACCATTCGGCAGGGTGTCCTGCAGCCCTTTGTCCACTGCGGGAATATACTCGCGCGGCACCGTACCGCCCTTGATCGCGTCGACGAATTCGTAACCCTTGCCCGCTTCGTTCGGTTCAAGCTTGATCCAGACATGACCGTACTGGCCACGGCCACCGGACTGCTTGATGAACTTGCCTTCCTGCTCGACCGCCTTTTTGATCGCTTCGCGATAGGCCACCTGCGGCGCGCCGACATTGGCCTCCACACCAAACTCACGCTTCATGCGGTCGACCAGAATCTCCAGATGCAACTCGCCCATGCCGGAAATAATGGTCTGGCCGGACTCTTCGTCTGTGCGCACACGGAAGGAGGGGTCTTCCTGAGCCAAGCGATTGAGCGCAATGCCCATCTTTTCCTGGTCGGCCTTGGTCTTTGGCTCGACGGCAACGTGGATCACTGGTTCGGGAAACTCCATCTTCTCGAGGGTGATGATGTTGCTCGGATCGCACAAGGTTTCGCCAGTGGTTGCCTCCTTGAGACCCACCGCGGCTGCAATATCGCCGGCACGCACTTCCTTGATTTCCTCGCGCTGGTTGGCGTGCATCTGCAGGATGCGGCCGATACGTTCCTTGCGGCCTTTGAGAGGGTTGTAAATGGTGTCTCCCGAATTCACGACACCAGAATAGACGCGGAAGAACGTGAGCTGCCCGACATACGGGTCACTCATGATCTTGAAGGCCAGCGCAGAAAAGGGTGCCTCGTCCGTGGCCGTGCGCTCTCCCGCTGCGCCATTTTCCAGTTCGCCCCGAACCGGCGGAATATCGATAGGCGAAGGCAAGTATTCAATGACCGCGTCCAGCATCGCCTGCACACCCTTGTTCTTGAAAGCAGAACCGCAGAGCATCGGCACAATCTCGCCGGCGATCGTACGCTGGCGCAGGCCCTTCTTGATATCGGCCTCGGCAAGGTCGCCCTCTCCGAGATATTTGTCCATGAGCTCCTCGCCCGACTCAGCCGCAGCCTCGAGCATCTTCTCGCGCCATTCCCTGGCTTGCTCCACAAGAGCCGCAGGGATGTCGCGCAGATCGAACTTCATTCCCTGAGAGGCCTCGTCCCAGATAATGGCCTTCATTTTGATCAGGTCGACCACACCCTCAAAACTGTCCTCCGCTCCAATCGGAATCACAACAGGCACAGGATTAGCCTGCAGCCGCGCGCGTATCTGATCGTAGACTTTGAAAAAATTGGCGCCGGTGCGATCCATCTTGTTCACGAAAGCCAGCCGCGGCACCTTGTGTTTGTTAGCCTGGCGCCACACGGTTTCGGACTGCGGCTGCACGCCGCCAACGGCGCAATACACCATGCAGGCGCCATCAAGCACGCGCATGGAACGCTCCACCTCGATGGTGAAATCGACGTGGCCGGGCGTGTCGATAATATTGATGCGATGCTGTGGCATGGACAAGTCCATGCCCTTCCAGAAACAGGTCACGGCCGACGACGTGATCGTGATACCGCGCTCACGCTCCTGCTCCATCCAGTCAGTCGTAGCGGCGCCGTCGTGCACTTCACCCAGTTTGTGCGTCACCCCCGTATAAAAAAGGATACGTTCGGTGGTCGTGGTCTTGCCGGCATCAATGTGGGCACTGATGCCTATGTTTCGGTAGCGCTCAATCGGGGTCGTACGTGCCACTTTAATCTGCCTTATCTAAACCAAACCGCCAAGGCGCCAAACAGAGAACGCCACAGCGGTAGCTGTCCCATCAAGGCCGGAAAACCCGGCCACTCATCAGAATCGGTAATGCGCGAAGGCCTTGTTCGCCTCGGCCATGCGGTGCACTTCTTCGCGTTTCTTCACCGCGCCGCCGCGGCCTTCGGCCGCTTCCAGCAGTTCGCCGGCCAAGCGCGCACCCATGGACTTCTCGGAGCGCTTGCGCGCCGACTCGCGAATCCAGCGCATTGCCAAGGCGGCGCGACGCACCGGACGCACCTCTACCGGTACTTGGTAGTTGGCACCACCGACACGACGACTCTTCACCTCAACGGATGGCTTGACGTTGCCCACCGCCTGCATAAAGACTTCCAGCGGGTCCTTGCCGGACTTGCTCTTGATCTGGTCGAAAGCGCGATACAGGGTGCTCTCGGCTACGGACTTCTTGCCGCTCATCATCAGCACGTTGACGAATTTCGCCACGTCCTGGCTGCCGAATTTCGGATCAGGCAGAACATCGCGTTTCGGTACCTCTCTGCGTCGTGGCATATCCTCTTGCTCCAATATCTTCCAGTTACGCAGCCTTCGGCCGCTTAGCGCCGTACTTCGAGCGAGACTGCTTGCGGTCCTTGACGCCCTGCGTGTCGAGGCTGCCGCGCACGATGTGATAGCGCACGCCAGGCAAATCCTTGACACGACCGCCGCGAATCAGCACAACGGAGTGCTCCTGCAAATTATGGCCTTCGCCACCGATGTAGGAGATCACCTCGAAACCGTTGGTCAGGCGTACCTTGGCGACTTTGCGCAACGCCGAGTTCGGTTTTTTCGGCGTCGTCGTGTAGACGCGAGTGCACACCCCGCGCTTGGCCGGACAATTGGCGAGCGCTGGCACCTTGCTCACGGTTACAGCCGCCTTGCGCGGCTTCCGCACTAACTGATTGATCGTTGGCATATTTTCAAAATTTCCAAAAAACCGAGGCGGCTATTCGTTCTGCGCCGCCCCGGGATATTTGTGTTTCCTGCGCAGCGCGCGGTATGGCCGCGCCGTTCGCAAAGAGGCCGGATTATAAAAGGTATTTCAGTTCAGCGTCAACTCTCTCATCCCGCCTGAATGTCCTCCTGGGTCGCCCCTTCCTCGAGCACCAGTTCGCGGGCGCTAGCAATGTCCTCCCCAACCGCCTGCATGCGCCGGGTGCGGTGATACGCCAGTCCGGTACCTGCCGGAATCAGGCGGCCGACGATGACGTTCTCCTTGAGCCCGCGCAATTCGTCGCGCTTGCCCATGATGGCCGCCTCGGTCAGCACGCGGGTGGTTTCCTGGAAAGAGGCTGCCGAAATGAAGGAGTCGGTCGACAGCGAGGCCTTGGTGATCCCGAGCAACAGGTACTGGTACTCGGCCGGGCGCTTGTCCTGGTTGATGGCCTTGTCGTTTTCGTCCAGTACTTCCGCGCGCTCCACCTGCTCTTCGCGGATAAAGTGGGTGTCGCCCGGATCAGTGATGACGACACGGCGCAGCATCTGGCGCACGATGACCTCGATATGCTTGTCGTTAATTTTGACGCCCTGCAACCGGTACACGTCCTGCACTTCGTCGATGATATAGCGGGCCAGTTCCTCGACTCCCTTGAGGCGCAAGATGTCGTGTGGATCGGCCGGGCCATCGACAATCACTTCGCCACGGTTCACCACTTGGCCGTCGTGGGCCATGACGTGCTTGTCCTTCGGGATCAGGTATTCGTGCGCCGTACCGTCCGGTTCAGTGATGACCAGGCGCTGCTTCCCCTTGGTGTCCTTGCCGAAGGAGACCGCCCCAGTCACCTCGGCCAACATACCGGCGTCCTTGGGTGAGCGGGCCTCGAAGAGTTCCGCCACCCGCGGCAAGCCGCCCGTGATGTCGCGTGTCTTCGAGGATTCCTGCGGGATGCGCGCCAGAATGTCGCCGACGCTAGCCTCCTGACCGTCCTTCACAGTAATGATGGAGCCGACCTGGAAGGTGATGGTCACGGAATGGTCGGTACCATGGATCTTCACTTCCTCGCCACTTGCCGTCAGCAGCTTGACCTGCGGACGCAGACCCTTGGCCGCGGCGCCCGCCTTGCGCTTCGGATCGATGACGACCAGGGTCGACAATCCGGTCACCTCGTCGATCTGCTTGGTAACAGTTACGCCTTCTTCGACGTTCTCGAACTTCACCGTGCCAGCGTATTCCGTCACGATTGGGCGTGTATGCGGATCCCAGGCGGCCAGTTGGGTGCCGGCCCTGATGTGCTTGCCGTCATCCACGGCCAGCATGGCGCCGTAAGGAACTTTGTGTCGTTCGCGCTCGCGTCCATGGTCGTCGGTCACCAGCACCTCTGCGGATCGTGCAATGACCACCTTCTCGCCTTTCGGATTGGTGACGTAGCGCATATTCTGCGTAAAGCGCACGGTGCCGGCTGACTTGGCTTCGACATGTGAAGCGGCTGCTGCCCGCGAGGCTGCACCACCAACGTGGAAGGTGCGCATCGTAAGCTGAGTGCCCGGCTCACCGATGGATTGGGCGGCAATGACGCCCACCGCCTCCCCGGAATTGACCAGGGTACCGCGACCGAGGTCACGCCCGTAGCACTTGGCGCAGAGACCGTAGCGCGTCTCGCAGCTCAGGGGGGTGCGCACGCGGACTTCATCCACGCCGAGGGTCTCAATAAGGTCCACCGCATCCTCGTCGAGCAGATGGCCGGCCGGAAACAGCACGTCCTGCATCTCGGGGTGGAGAACATCGGAGGCGGTAACGCGGCCCAGTATGCGCTCACGCAGCGCTTCGACCACTTCGCCACCCTCGACCAGCGCCTTCATTACGAAGCCATTGCCTGTGCCGCAGTCGTCCTCGGTCACGACCAGATCTTGCGTGACATCTACCAGGCGACGTGTCAGATAACCGGAGTTCGCGGTTTTCAAAGCAGTGTCGGCCAGACCTTTACGCGCGCCGTGTGTCGAAATGAAGTATTGCTGAACGTTGAGACCTTCGCGAAAATTGGTGGTGATAGGCACCTCGATGATGGAGCCGTCCGGTTTGGCCATCAGTCCGCGCATGCCGGCCAATTGACGAATTTGCGCAGCGGAACCGCGGGCGCCTGAGTCAGCCATCATGTAAATCGAGTTGAGCGATTCTTGAGCCATTTTTTTGCCGCTGCTGTCGGCGACTTCCTGATGGGACAGCTGTTCCATCATGGCCTTTGCCACCTGATCGCCGGCGCGGCCCCAAATGTCCACCACCTTGTTATAGCGCTCACCGTCTGTCACCAAGCCTGACGTGTACTGCTTCTCGATCTCTTTCACTTCACGCTCGGCGGCAGAAATGATCTCGTGTTTCTGCGGAGGCACCAGCATGTCGCCGATCGAGATGGAAATGCCGGCGCGAGTGGCCAGGCCGAAGCCAGCCTGCATCAGTTTGTCGGCAAAAATTACCGTCTCCTTCAGGCCGCAACGACGGAAGCAAGCATTGATCAGACGGGAAATTTCCTTCTTCTTGAGGGGCTTATTGATGATCGAGAAAGGCAGCCCGGCCGGAAGGATCTCCGACAGGATGGCTCGGCCGACCGTCGTTTCGTACCGCGTAATTTTTTCGTGCTTCTCGCCCGCCTCGGTCACATCGTATTCCTTGATGCGCGCGAGGATGCGAGCGTGAATATCCACTTTGCCGGATTCATAGGCACGCTTCACCTCGGGAATGTCCGCAAAAGCCATCCCCTCACCACGCGCATTGATGCGGTCACGCGTTGCGTAATAAAGACCCAGCACGATGTCCTGTGAAGGAACAATGATTGGCTCGCCATTGGCTGGGGACAGAATGTTGTTGGATGAAAGCATCAGGGTCCGCGCTTCCATCTGCGCTTCCAGCGACAGCGGGACGTGAACGGCCATCTGGTCGCCGTCGAAGTCGGCATTGAAGGCCACGCAGACCAAGGGGTGCAGCTGAATCGCCTTGCCTTCGATCAGCGTGGGCTCGAATGCCTGGATGCCGAGGCGGTGAAGGGTCGGCGCGCGGTTGAGCATCACCGGATGCTCCCGGATCACTTCCTCGAGGATATCCCAAACCTCGGGCACTTCCTGTTCGACCAGTTTCTTTGCCGCCTTGATGGTGGTGGCAAGGCCCAGCAGTTCAAGTTTGTTGAAAATGAAGGGCTTGAACAGCTCGAGAGCCATCTTCTTCGGTAGGCCGCACTGGTGCAGCTTGAGCTGCGGGCCGACCACGATGACCGAACGGCCCGAATAATCGACGCGCTTGCCAAGCAGGTTCTGACGGAAACGGCCACCTTTGCCCTTGATCATGTCGGCGAGAGACTTCAGCGGGCGCTTGTTGGCCCCGGTCATGGCCTTCCCGCGGCGACCGTTATCCAGCAGCGAGTCCACGGCCTCCTGCAGCATGCGCTTTTCGTTGCGCACGATAATCTCGGGTGCCTTCAGTTCCAAAAGGCGCTTCAGGCGGTTATTGCGATTGATGACCCGGCGATAGAGATCGTTCAGGTCGGATGTGGCAAAACGTCCCCCGTCCAGCGGTACCAATGGGCGCAAATCCGGTGGCAACACGGGCAGGACTTCGAGGATCATCCAGTCCGGCTTGATACCGGACTGCTGGAAAGCCTCCAACACCTTCAGGCGTTTGGCGATCTTCTTGATCTTGGCTTCCGAGCCTGTCGTCTCCAGTTCCTTTCGCAGGACATCGATCTCGTGATGTACGTCTAGCGTGCGCAGCAACTCGCGGATACCCTCGGCGCCCATCACCGCAGCAAAATCGTCGCCATATTCCTCGACTTTGACAAGGTAGTCGTCCTCGGACAGCAGTTGGCCGCGATTGAGAGGCGTCATGCCGGCGTCGACCACGACGTAGGCCTCGAAGTAAAGCACGCGCTCGATGTCGCGTAGTGTCATGTCTAGCACCATGCCAAGGCGACTGGGCAGGCTCTTCAGAAACCAGATGTGGGCGACAGGTGAAGCAAGCTCAATATGGCCCATGCGCTCGCGGCGCACCTTGGACAGGGTGACTTCGACGCCGCATTTCTCGCAGATGACGCCACGGTGTTTGAGGCGCTTGTACTTGCCACAAAGGCATTCATAATCCTTTACCGGCCCGAAAATCTTGGCGCAGAATAGGCCATCACGCTCCGGTTTGAAGGTACGGTAGTTGATGGTCTCCGGTTTCTTCACTTCGCCGTAGGACCAGGAGCGGATCTTCTCGGGCGAGGCGAGGCCAATGGTGATCGCATCGAATTCCTCTTCCTGAGTTACCTGCTTGAACAGATCGAGTAGTGCTTTCATGTCTTCACTCCAGACAGGGGTGAAACTTCAAATCAAAAAACCAGCCTTCATGCAACGCTTCCGCTCAATAGCGCTCGAGGTCGATGTCGATCGCCAGGGAGCGGATTTCCTTGACCAATACATTGAACGATTCCGGCATGCCGGCGTCGATCTTGTGCTCACCCTTGACGATATTCTCGTAGACCTTGGTGCGGCCCGATACGTCGTCGGATTTCACTGTGAGCATTTCCTGCAGAGTATAGGAGGCACCATAGGCTTCGAGTGCCCATACCTCCATTTCGCCGAAGCGCTGACCGCCGAACTGCGCCTTGCCTCCCAACGGCTGCTGGGTCACCAGGCTGTAGGGACCAGTGGAGCGGGCGTGCATCTTGTCGTCCACCAGATGGTGCAGCTTCAGCACATGCATGTAACCCACGGTCACCGGGCGCTCGAACTGCTCGCCCGTACGGCCGTCCAATAGCGTGACCTGCCCAGTGCGCGGCAACCCGGCCAACTCAAGCATGTCTTTGATCTCTTCCTCGTGCGCGCCGTCAAACACAGGCGTGGCGAAAGGCACACCGTGTTTGAGGTTACCCGCCAATTCATGAATCTCCTCGTCGGCGAGAGAATCGATCTCCTCGCCCTTGCCGCTCGAGTTGTAAATCTTGTTCATGAATTTGCGCAATTCGGATGCCGCCGCCTGCTGTTTCAGCATTTCTCCGATCTTCAGGCCAAGGCCCTTGGCAGCCCACCCCAGGTGCGTTTCCAGAATCTGGCCGATGTTCATGCGTGAAGGCACGCCCAAAGGATTGAGAACGATGTCGACCGTCGTACCGTCGGCCATGTGGGGCATGTCTTCAATCGGAACGATGCGTGAAACCACGCCCTTGTTGCCATGGCGGCCGGCCATCTTGTCGCCGGGCTGCAGCCGGCGCTTGACGGCAAGATAGACCTTGACCATCTTCTGTACGCCGGGCGGCAGTTCATCGCCCTGTGTAAGCTTCTTCTTCTTCGCATCGAAGGCCTGGTCGAAATCCTTGCGGGTCTGCTCGATGCTCTCGCGCAGGTTTTCCAGTTGCCGGGCCGCCTCGTCGTTGGCCAGGCCAATGTCGAACCAGTGATGCGGATCGATCGACTCCAAATAGGCCTTTGTCAGCTTTGTTCCCTTGGCCAGCTTCTTCGGACCCTTGTTGGCGACTTTTCCGACTAGCAGCCGCTCGATACGGGCAAAAGTGTCTCGCTCGACAATGCGCATCTGGTCGGCAAGGTCGGTCTTGTAGCGGCGCAACTCGTCGTCGATGATCTGCTGGGCGCGTTTGTCGCGCTCGATGCCTTCACGGGTGAACACCTGGACGTCGATCACCGTGCCGGACATTCCCGACGGCACTCGCAGACTCGTGTCCTTCACATCGGAAGCCTTCTCGCCAAAGATGGCGCGCAGCAGTTTCTCCTCCGGTGTCAGCTGGGTCTCACCCTTCGGCGTCACCTTGCCCACCAGAACGTCTCCGGCTTCGACCTCGGCACCAATATAGACGATGCCGGACTCATCGAGGCGGGACAGTTGTGCTTCGCCCAGCGAGGCAATGTCCCGCGTAATTTCTTCGGCGCCCAGTTTAGTATCGCGCGCTACCACCGTCAGTTCCTCGATGTGAATCGAGGTGAATCGGTCGTCGGCTACCACGCGCTCGGAAATGAGAATGGAATCCTCGAAGTTGTAGCCGTTCCACGGCATGAAGGCCACCAGCATGTTCTGGCCAAGCGCCAGTTCACCCATATCGGTGGATGCGCCATCGGCAATGACGTCGCCCTTGGCGATGATGTCACCCACCTTCACCAGCGGTCGCTGGTTGATGTTGGTATTCTGGTTGGAACGGGTGTACTTGATCAGGTTGTAGATGTCGACGCCGACCTCTCCCGGCACCGTCTCATCGTCATGCACGCGCACGACGATGCGGTTGGCATCGATATAGTCGACCGCCCCCCCGCGCAATGCCTGCACCGCAGTGCCCGAGTCGACCGCCACGGTACGCTCGATGCCGGTGCCGACCAGCGCCTTTTCCGCGCGCAGGCAGGGCACCGCCTGGCGCTGCATGTTGGCGCCCATCAGGGCGCGGTTGGCGTCATCGTGCTCGAGAAAGGGGATGAGGGAGGCCGCAACCGAAACGACCTGCCCCGGCGCGATATCCATGTACTGGACCTGATCCGGCGTGACCAGCGTGAATTCGCTCTTGTGGCGGGACGAAACAAGTTCATCGATCAGCCTGCCCTTCTTGTCGAGCTGGGCGTTTGCCTGGGCGATGACGTAATGACCCTCCTCGATCGCCGACAGGTAGTCAATCTGGTCCGTGACACGCCCGTCCATCACCTTGCGGTACGGTGTCTCCATGAAGCCGAACTGGTTAGTGCGAGCGTAAAGGGCCAGCGAATTGATCAGTCCGATGTTCGGGCCTTCCGGCGTTTCGATTGGGCAGACGCGGCCGTAATGCGTCGGATGCACGTCGCGCACCTCGAAGCCGGCTCGTTCACGCGTCAGACCCCCGGGGCCCAAGGCCGAGACGCGCCGCTTGTGCGTGATCTCGGACAGCGGATTGGTCTGGTCCATGAACTGCGAGAGCTGGCTTGAGCCGAAAAATTCCTTGATCGCCGCCGAAATGGGTTTGGCATTGATCAAGTCATGCGGCATCAGGTTCTCGGACTCGGCCTGCGACAGACGCTCCTTCACGGCACGCTCGACGCGCACCAGGCCGGCGCGGAACTGGTTTTCGGCCAGTTCGCCTACGGAGCGCACCCGACGGTTACCGAGGTGATCGATATCGTCGATCTCGCCGCGGCCGTTGCGCAATTCGACCAGAATTCGGATCACGTCGATGATGTCCTGATTGGAAAGAGTGCCCGAACCGTCCAGGGCCTCACGGCCGACGCGGCGGTTGAATTTCATGCGACCGACGGCGGAGAGGTCATATCGCTCCTCCGAGTAGAACAGGCCGTGGAACAGCGTCTCGACGGCATCTTCGGTGGGCGGCTCGCCCGGGCGCATCATGCGGTAGATGGCAACACGAGCAGCCATCTGGTCGACGGTTTCGTCGGTGCGCAGCGTCGAGGAAATGTACGCGCCGCGATCGAGATCATTGGTATACAGCGTGTGCAACTCCGCCACGCCCGACTCGCGCAGTTTGCCGAGCAAGCTCTCGGTGATTTCCTCGTTGGCATTCGCCCAAATTTCGCCGGTCTCTGCATCAATCAAATTCCGGCCGATCACGCGACCGACGAGGAATTCCTCCGGTACGTTGACCTTTTTGATGCCGGCCTCGGCCAGTTCGCGGATGTGTTTGGCGGTAATGCGCTTGTCCTTGGCGACAATGATCTTGCCGGCCTTGTCGGCGATGTCGAAACGGGCGACCTCGCCACGCAGGCGCTCCGGCACGACTTCGAACTGGATGCCCTTCTTGGACAGGTGGAAGCAGTCGAATTCGAAGAACGTCGCAAGAATCTGCTCTGGCGTCAGGCCGATTGCCTTGAGCAGTATCGTCACCGGCATCTTGCGGCGGCGGTCTACCCGAAAATACAGGTAATCCTTCGGGTCGAATTCGAAGTCCAGCCAGGACCCGCGGTAGGGAATGATCCGCGCAGAGAACAGCAGCTTCCCGGACGAATGGGTCTTGCCGCGGTCATGCTCGAAGAAAACGCCCGGCGAGCGGTGCAACTGGGAGACGATGACGCGCTCCGTGCCGTTGATGACAAAGGAGCCGGTGGTCGTCATGAGCGGGATTTCCCCCATATAGACTTCCTGTTCCTTGACTTCCTTGATCGTCTCCTTGGCGGCTTCGCGGTCCATGATGACCAGGCGCACTCTGGCGCGCAGCGGACTGGCGAAGGTCAGGCCGCGCTGCTGACATTCCTTGACGTCGAAGGCCGGTTCGCCCAGCGCGTAATAGACGAATTCCAGCCGCGCATTGCCGCTGTGGCTGGAGATCGGGAAAATCGAGGTGAAGGCCGCCTGCAAGCCCTGGTTGCGTCGCTGTGCGGGCGGAATATCCGTCTGCAGGAACGCCAGGTAGGACTCCAACTGGGTCGCCAGCAGGAAAGGCACATCGAGCACGCTGGCGCGCTTGGCGAAGCTCTTGCGGATGCGCTTTTTCTCGGTGTAGGAGTACGTCATATCGGCTCCGGGAGTGAGAGGTCAGTTTTCAGTTGTCAGTTGCCTGCGATGCGTCGACTGCGTTTGCGGGCAACTGGCAACCGGAAACTGGGAATGTCTTCAATGGCAAAGGGCTGGCGGCCCAAAACCGCCAGCCCAGCCCGCATGGTCAGTCTTACTTGACCTCGACCTTCGCGCCGGCGTCTTCCAACTGCTTCTTGATCGCCTCTGCATCGGCCTTGGGAATCGCCTCTTTGACGGGTTTCGGCGCGCCATCGACGAGGTCCTTGGCTTCCTTGAGGCCGAGGCCGGTGACCGCGCGCACAACCTTGATCACTTCGACTTTCTTGTCGCCCGCGGCGGCAAGAACCACGGTGAACTCGGTCTTCTCTTCCGCCGCCGGTGCGGCGCCGCCGACACCGGCGCCCGGGGCAGCAACCGCCATCGCAGCGGCAGAAACGCCGAACTTCTCTTCGAACGCCTTGACCAGGTCGTTCAGGTCCATCACCGTCATGTTGCCAACGGCTTCGAGGATGTCTTCTTTGCTGATAGCCATGTTCATTTACTCCAGATTCGAATGTGGTAAGGGTTCGTTCAGGCCGCAGCCGTTTCCCGCTGCCTGGCCAATGCGCCGAGCGCGACGGCGAAGCCGGATACCGGTGCCTTCATCACGCCAAGCAACTTGGCGAGCAGCTCTTCGCGGCTCGGGATGGAGGCCAGCGCCCGCACGCCTGCTTGGTCCAGCGCCTTGCCGGCATAGGCGCCGGCCCTGAGCACGAGCTTTTCATTGCTCTTGGCGAAATCATTGAGGACTTTCGCCGCAGCCACCGGGTCGGACGAGATGCCGTAAATCAGCGGACCGGTCAACTGGTCGACCAGCACCGAGAACGGCGTGCCTTCGACAGCGCGACGGGCCAGGGTATTTCGCAGTACACGCAGATAGACGCCAGACTGGCGGGCCTTCGCACGCAGCTGGGTGAGATCGCCCACCTCGATGCCGCGGTACTCGGCCACGACGATGGTCTGGGCATTGGCTACCTGTGCCGATACCTCCGCCACGATGGCTTTCTTGCTTTCAAGATTGAGGCCCATGAGGTCCTTTCTCCTTTCAAGTCAACACGCGGCGAAAACCGCTCCGCCGCACCCACGGCGACCTGGATCAGGAGCGCGATCCGTTGCGATCTGCAACGGATGAAAATCCTGTCTGGGCGCACCGTCTGCGCAGGCCGCCAAAATATTCGGGCGCTTAAGCCATTGGGTCATGTTGCACCCTAAGGCACCTGCGGTCTTTGACGATCCGCCGGTTCGGCTCTCGCTTTTCCGGCGTCCCAAAGCTCTTTTCCGCCCTTCGGGCGGACATCAATTCCTTACTGTTGCGCCGTCAAGCTGGACTGGTCAACACGCACCCCTGCCCCCATGGTGCTGGAGACGGAGATCTTCTTCAGGTACTGGCCCTTGCTGGTAGCGGGTTTCGCCTTGCTCAGGGCATCGATCAGCGCGACCATGTTCTGTTGCAGTTGCTCAACCGAGAACGAGGCACGCCCGATGGTGCACTGGATGATGCCGGCCTTGTCGGTGCGATACTGCACCTGCCCTGCCTTGGCGTTCTTCACCGCGCCGGCGACATCCATGGTCACCGTGCCGACTTTCGGGTTCGGCATGAGTCCGCGCGGACCGAGAATCTGGCCGAGCGCGCCGACCACCTTCATGGCGTCGGGCGTGGCGATGACCACGTCGAAGTCCATCTTGCCCTCCTTGATTTGGGCGGCGAGATCGTCGAAGCCGACGATCTCGGCACCGGCCTCCTTGGCGGCCTGGGCCTTGTCGCCCTGGGCGAAGACGGCGACACGCACCTTCTTGCCTGTGCCGGCCGGCAGCACGACGGAGCCGCGCACCAGCTGGTCGGATTTCTTGGCATCAACGCCGAGGTTGACGGCGATGTCGACGGATTCGTCGAACTTGGCGGTAGCGCATTCCTTGACGATGGAAAGCGCCTCGGCAACGGGGTAGGCCTTGTTGCGGTCGGCCCTGGTGCGCAGCGCCGTGGTGCGCTTGGATAACTTGGCCATGTTACATGCCCTCCACGGTGACGCCCATGCTGCGGGCACTGCCGGCGACGGTGCGCATGGCGGCCTCCAGGTCAGCGGCGGTAAGGTCCTTCATCTTGGCCTTGGCGATTTCTTCGACCTGAGCGCGGGTCAGCTTGCCCACCTTGTCGGTGTGCGGCTTGGCCGAACCTTTCTCGATCTTGGCCGCCTTCTTGATGAGCACCGTCGCGGGCGGCGTCTTCATGATGAAGGTGAAGCTCTTGTCCGCGTAGGCGGTGATCACCACGGGAATCGGCAATCCGGGCTCCATGCCTTGTGTCTGGGCATTGAAGGCCTTGCAGAACTCCATGATGTTGAGGCCGCGCTGACCCAGCGCGGGACCGATCGGGGGCGAGGGATTCGCCTTGCCCGCAGGCACTTGCAGCTTGATAAAGCCGACGATCTTCTTGGCCATGATGGCTCCTGTTAAGTGAGTGATAACGCGCGTTCGGTCGTCCTACTGGCGCTCCTCTTTCAGGTTTGGCGGGCCTGAACCCGTACTGCTTTATGCCTTCTCGACCTGCGAGAACTCCAGTTCCACCGGCGTCGATCGGCCGAAGATGGTCACGGCCACGCGCAGCTTGCTCTTCTCGTAGTTGATGTCCTCGACGGTTCCGTTGAAGTCGGTGAAAGGGCCTTCCTTGACCCGTACCATTTCGCCGACCTCATAGAGCACCTTGGGCTTCGGCTTCTCGACGCCCTCCTGCATCTGCTGCATGATCTTGGCGACTTCCTTTTCGGAAATCGGCGTCGGCTTGGTCGCGGTACCGCCGACGAACCCGGTCACCTTGGCGGTGTTCTTCACCAAATGCCACGTGTCGTCATCCATCTCCATTTCCACCAGCACGTAGCCGGGAAAGAACTTGCGCTCGGAGATGCTCTTCTGGCCGGATTTCATCTCGACCACTTCCTCGACGGGCACGAGTATCTGGCCAAATTTGTCATCCATGCCGGCACGCTTGATGCGATCGGCCAAGGCGCGCTGCACGGACTTCTCGAAGCCCGAGTAGGCATGCACTACGTACCAGCGCTTAGTCATGATTTCTTCCATCCGAGGATCAGGTCGTACAGAACCCATTCCAGGCTCTTGTCGGTCAGCCACAGGAAAATTGCCATGACCACAACGAAGGCGAACACGACGCCGGTGGTCTGCACGGTTTCCTTGCGAGAGGGCCAGGCCACCTTCTTCGTCTCGATCCAGGCTTCCCGGCTGAAGCCGAAAAAGCGCCGCCCCGCTTCGGTAAACCAGGCCACTGCGGCACCCGCAATCACGCCTGCCAGTACAGACAACACGCGCAGGATCAGGGCCGCTTCGCCCAGCAGATAGAAACCTGCCACGCCAGCAGCCACCAGCAACAATGCCAGCGCGAACTTGATTTTTTCGGCCATTACTCTCGCCTTAAGTTCTGTTGGCAGGGGCAGAGGGTCTCGAACCCCCAACCTTCGGTTTTGGAGACCGACGCTCTGCCAATTGAGCTATGCCCCTGCGGCAGAGACTGCGAGGCGCCGGGGTCGGCGCCCCTCGTTCACGCATTGATTACTCGATCACCTTTGCCACGACGCCGGCGCCGACGGTACGACCGCCCTCGCGGATGGCAAAGCGCAGGCCGTCT
>JBDHRL010000065.1:0-15425 GCA_039807535.1 Rhodocyclaceae bacterium | reverse complement strand
GTGCTCGTAGTAGAGCGACTCCTCCTGGATCTTGCCGCGCTGGTAGCCGGTCTCCATGGCGCCGAGCACGCCGCCGCGCGAAGAAATCGCCTCGAATTCCTTCAGCACCGCCTCCTCGACGAGATCGGTCAGCTCGTCGATGACGAAGGCGCCCTGGTTCGGGTTCTCGTTCTTGGCCAGGCCCCACTCGCGGTTGATGACGAGCTGGATGGCCATGGCGCGGCGCACCGACTCCTCGGTCGGCGTGGTGATGGCCTCGTCGTAGGCGTTGGTGTGCAGGCTGTTGCAGTTGTCGTAGATGGCGATGAGTGCTTGCAACGTCGTGCGGATGTCGTTGAAGGCCATCTCCTGGGCGTGCAGCGAGCGGCCGGAGGTCTGCACGTGGTACTTCAGCTTCTGGCTGCGCTCGTTGGCGCCGTAGCGGTGCTTCATCGCCACCGCCCAGATACGGCGGGCGACGCGGCCGATCACCGTGTACTCCGGGTCCATGCCGTTGGAGAAGAAGAAGGACAGGTTGGGCGCGAAATCGTCGATGTGCATGCCGCGCGCCAGATACGTTTCCACATAGGTGAAGCCATTCGACAGGGTGAAGGCCAGCTGCGAGATCGGGTTGGCACCGGCCTCGGCGATGTGGTAGCCGGAGATCGACACCGAATAGAAGTTCTTCACGTCGTGGTGGACGAAGTACTCCTGGATGTCGCCCATCATCTTCAGGGCGAACTCGGTGGAGAAGATGCAGGTGTTCTGGCCCTGGTCCTCCTTGAGGATGTCGGCCTGCACGGTGCCGCGCACGCTGGCGAGCACCCACTCGCGGATCTTGTCGGCCTCGTCCTCCGTCGGCTCGCGCTTGTTGTCGGCACGGAACTTGTCGAGCTGCTGGTCGAGCGCGGTGTTGAAGAACATGGCGAGGATCACCGGCGCCGGGCCGTTGATGGTCATCGACACCGAGGTGGTCGGGCAGACGAGGTCGAATCCCGAGTACAGCACCTTCATGTCGTCCAGCGTGGCGATCGACACGCCGGAGTTGCCGACCTTGCCGTAGATGTCCGGCCGCAGGTCCGGGTCGCAGCCGTACAGCGTCACCGAATCGAAGGCGGTCGACAGGCGGTGCGCCGGCATGCCCTCGGAGACCTTCTTGAAGCGGCGGTTGGTGCGGAAGGCATCGCCCTCGCCGGCGAACATGCGCGTCGGGTCCTCGTTCTCCCGCTTGAAGGCGAAGACGCCGGCGGTGTACGGGAAGGAGCCGGGCACGTTTTCCTTCATGAGGAAGCGCAGCGTCTCGCCCTCGTCCTCGAACTTCGGCAGCACCACCTTGCGGAGCTTGGTGCCGGACAGGCTCTCGTAGACCAGGCCGGTGCGCACTTCCTTGTCGCGGATTTTCACGACGTATTCGTCGCCGGCATAGGCGCGCTGCATGTCGGGCCACATCTCGAGCAGCTTCTTCGCGCGCGGGTCGAGCTGGCCGTCCTTCCAGGCAATCAGTTCATCGAAGTCCTTCGCGCCCTTGCCGCAGCCCTCGAACAGCGCCTTGGCCGTGCGCAGGCTCTGCCGCTCGCGGGCAACGGTGGCCTGCTCGGCGGTGTGCCGGTGGTAGCCGCGCACCGCTTCGGCGATGTCGGCGAGGTAGCGCACGCGCTCGGCCGGCACGATGGCGCGGCCGCGCGAGGACTGCCTGACGGACACTTTCGGCAGCTTGCCGGCGGCAGTCTTGAGGCCCAGCGCATTGAGCTTCGGCACGAGTTTGGCAAATACGGCCTGGTAGAGGGCGGTGACGCCGTCGTCGTTGAAGCGCGCCGCCATGGTGCCGAACACCGGCATCTCGTCCACCGGCGTCGTAAAGAGTTCGCGGTTGCGCTGCACCTGCTTGCGCACGTCGCGGAAGGCGTCCTCGGCGCCCTTGCGGTCGAACTTGTTGATGGCGACGAAGTCGGCGAAGTCGAGCATGTCGATCTTCTCGAGCTGGCTGGCGGCGCCGAACTCCGGGGTCATGACGTAGAGCGAGCAATCGACGTGTGGCACGATGGCGGCATCGCCCTGGCCGATGCCCGAGGTCTCGACGACGACGAGGTCGAAGCCGGCAACCTTGCAGGCGGCGACGACTTCCGGCAGCGCGGCGGAGATTTCGGAACCGGTGTCGCGCGTGGCCAGCGAGCGCATGAAGATGTTGGCGTGGCCGATGGCGTTCATGCGGATGCGGTCGCCCAGCAGCGCCCCGCCGGTGCGCTTGCGCGAGGGATCGACCGCCACCACGGCGATCTTGAGCTTGTCGTCCTGATCGAGGCGCAGGCGGCGGATCAGCTCGTCGGTCAGGCTCGATTTGCCCGAGCCGCCGGTGCCGGTGATGCCGAGCGTCGGCACCCTGGCCGCGGCGCCGTCCCGCAGGAGCTGACTTTTCAGCTTGTCGGGGACCGCGCCGTTCTCCAGGGCGGTGATGAGGCGCGCGAGCGCGCGGCGGTCACCGGCGGCGACGGCCTTCAGGTCCGGCGCTGATTTCGACAGGTCGACGTCGCACTGCGCGACCATGTCGTTGATCATGCCCTGCAGGCCCATCCTGCGGCCGTCCTCGACGGAATAGATGTGGGCGACGCCGTAGGCGTGCAGTTCGCGGATCTCCTCCGGCACGATCACCCCGCCGCCGCCGCCGAAGACCTTGATGTTCTCGCCGCCGCGCTGCCTGAGGAGGTCCACCATGTACTTGAAGTACTCGACGTGGCCGCCCTGATAGGAGGAGACGGCGATGCCCTGCACGTCCTCCTGCAGCGCCGCCGTGACGATCTCCTCGACCGAGCGGTTGTGGCCGAGGTGGATCACCTCGCTGCCGGTCGACTGCAGGATGCGCCGCATGATGTTGATCGAGGCGTCGTGGCCGTCGAACAGCGAGGCGGCGCTGACGAAGCGCACCTTGTGCTTCGGCTTGTAGGCGGCGATCTTGTGGCTCACGCTCAAATCGGTCATGGCGGACGCTCCAGGGGGATACGGCAATCTATCTGACGTTGACGTCAACGTCAACTTGCCCGGATTCACAAGTGCCTGTTGCGGCACGGAATTTGTCTTGGAAACGACAATCCTGCGCCGTCAAAGGCACTTGCGCAACGCCGTCTTCAACACCTTGCCGGTGGCGTTCTTCGGCAAGGCCTCGAGGAAAACATAGCGCTTCGGCCGCTTGAAGCGGGCGATGTGGTCGAGGCAGAGGGCGTTCAGTTCGTCGGCGCCCGCCTGCATGCCGGCGCGCGGCACGACAAAGGCCAGCACGATCTCGCCCCACTCCGCATCGGGCGCGCCCACCACCGACACTTCCGCCACGGCCGGGTGGCGCAGCAGCACCTCCTCCACCTCGCGCGGGTAGATGTTCGAGCCGCCACTGATGATGAGGTCCTTGCTGCGGTCGCGCAGGGTGAGGAAGCCCTCCTCGTCGAGAAAGCCGACATCGCCGGTGTGGAGCCAGCCGTTGCGCAAGGCCTGCGCCGTCGCTTCCGGGCGGTTGAGGTAGCCGGCCATCACCGTCGGGCCGCGCACCAGCACCTCGCCGATCTCGCCGGCCGGCAGCGGGTTGTCGCCGGCGTCCGCGACGCGCACCTCGATGCCGGCGAAGGGCCGGCCGACCGAGGCCAGCCGCTGCTCGTAGCGCGGATGCGCCGCGTCGGCGTGCAGGGCCTTGTCCAGCGCCGTGATGGTCATCGGACTCTCGCCCTGGCCGTAGATCTGCGCCAGCCTGCAGCCGAAGACGCGCAGCGCCGCCTTGCAGTCCTCGACGTACATCGGCCCGCCGCCGTAGACGATCGTCTTCAGATTGGCGCAGTCCGGCCGCGTCCGCTCGGCGTGGGCGACCATGCGCTTGACCATGGTCGGCGCGGCGAACAGCGTCACGCCGCGGTGGGCGCCGAGCAGGCCGAAGATTTCCGCCTCGTCGAAGCCGCCCGATTCCGGCACGACGTTGCAGGCGGCCTTGATGACGTGCGGCAGGATGTAGAGCCCCGAGCCGTGCGACATCGGCGCCGCGTGCAGGAGGGCATCGCCCGGCGCGATGGCGTCGACGTCGGCGAAATAGGCCAGCGCCGCGGCGAGCAGGTTGCCGTGGGTGAGCATCACACCCTTCGGCTGGCCGGTGGTGCCGCTGGTGTAGAACAGCCAGGCGGGGTCGGTCGGTTCCATCCCGGCCGGCGCCAGCGGCGCGTGCCGCAGCAGGGCTTCGTAATCGGCGCCCTCGACCTCGATCGCGTGCGCAAGCGCCGGCGACTCGGCCTGCGCGGCAGCCGCGCCTTCCGCCAGGCCGGCCGTGACGAAGCAGGCGCCGGCGGCGGTGTCGCGGAAGATGAACGCCAGTTCGCGCGGGTGCAGCTTGGCATTCACCGGCACGGCGGCAAGCCCCGCCTGCCAGCAGGCGAAAAGCAGCTCGACGTACTGCGGGCAGTTGTTCATCACCAGCGCCACGCGCTGCCCGGGCAGCAGGCCGAGCGCTTCGCGCAGGCCGCCGGCCAGCCGCGCCACGCGCCCGGCCAGGGCAGCGTAGTCATTCAGGACGCGGGGGCCGAGCGCCACCGCCGGCCGGCCGGGAAACGTCCGGGCGCTGCGGTCGAGCAGCAGGGCGAGGTTCATGGTGGTGTCCCCGAAACGAGTTGGCGTATATTGTTGCCCATCCCGACCGAGAGGAGAAACCCCATGACCCCGAAATGGACTGCCCTGCGCGCCCGACTGACCCTCGTCCTGCTGGCGACGTTCTTTCTCGCCGCCTGCGCCGGACTGACTTTGCAGGGCGAGATCGACAGCCTGATGAAGGAAGGCCAGCAGCTCTATGCCGAGAAGAAATACGAGCAGGCCACGGACAAGTTCCTCACCGTCATCGGCAAGGATCCCGCCTACTGGCAGGCCTATCTCTGGGCGGCGCGCGCCTTCATCGCCCGGGGCAACTGGAAGGACGCCATCGCCAACGGCCGCAAGGCTTTCGACCTGGCGCCCAAGGACAAGGACACCCTGCCGGTGTTCGCCCAGGCGCTCTTCGGCGGCGGCGCCGACGCGCTGAAGAACGGCCGCTTTGCCGAGTCCGTCAATCTTTTCGTCGAGTACCTCAAGCTGGAGCCCGGCAACGGCAAGGCCTGGCTCGGCGTCGGCAAGGCCTATCTCGGCCAGAAGGATTTCCGCCAGGCCCTGAGCGCCTTCGCCCAGGGCCTCGCCAGCGGCGGCGGCGCGGACCGCGCCGACCTGGTGCGCGAGCTGCTCGAGGGCGGCATGCAGGCTTTCTCGAACGGCAAGTACCGCGAGTCGATCGACCTGCTCAAGGAATTCCTCAAGCACGACCGCGGCAATCTGCAGGCCTATCTGAACATCGCCAAGGCCTACTGGGAATCCGGCGACAGGGGCAAGGCGCTGGACGCCTTCAAGGAAGTCCTGAAGCTCGACCCGCGCCAGGAGGAGGCGCTGCGCTACATGCTGCGCAAGTGATGCGCTCCTTCACTCCACAACCTTGACCGCTTGCCCGGCCGGCGGCTCGCCGCCCGGGTAGAGTCCGTTGAGCAGGCGCAGCCGCGCCTCGGCCCGGTCCGGCAGCGGCGACTGCCGCGCCAGTTGCGCGAAGCCGCCTGGCGGGTACGGCACGGTGTTCAGTATCCAGGGCCGCGCCGCGCGCCTGTCCGCCTCGCCGAGCGCACGAAACGACGCCTCGGCCTGGCGCAACTGGCCCTGCGCGCGGGCGAGCGCCTGCGCGTCGCGGGCACCGTAGAACAGCACGAAGTGGCGGCTGGCCGGCCCGGTCGCGATGGTGGCCTCGATCGCCTGCGCCTGCCCGCGGCGGTTGCGGGCGATGCCGGTAAAATGGGTGGCGGCAAAACCGCCCAGCTGCAGGCGCTCGGTGCGCACCTGCTCCGGCCCGAAAACGTTGCGGATGATTTCGTCATGGCTATTGCCTGCCTTGGGCGGCACCACCTGCAGGATCAGGCCGGCATCGCCGGCACGGTTCACCAGCGCCACGGCCTCCTGCGTGTTCTGCACCGTCCAGCCTTCCGGCGCCGTCAGGGCGATGCCGAACGGTTCATGGTAGAAATTCCGCCCGCGCGTCACCCCCTGCTCGCGGCTCTCGCCGAACGTCATGCCGTCGATGGCCTGCAGGTAGCGCGCCCGGCCGTCATCGCCATACCTGCCCTTGTACTGGGCGGCGAACTGGGCGATGTCCTGCAGGCGCTTGTCGTTGCTCGGATGCGAGGCCAGCCAGCCGCCGCCGGACGGTGCGGCACGGCCCTCGGCGCGCGCCGTGTCGGCGGCATACTGCTCCTGGCTTTTCAGCACGCGGATGACGTCGATCATGTTCTTCGGGTCGTAGTTGTTGCGGGCGAGGTATTCGGCGCCGAGCCGGTCGGCCTGCGTCTCCTGGTCGCGGCTGTAGGAAGAGATGTAGCCGGCGGCCACACCCTGCGAGAGCGTGCTGGCGATGTCGGTGGCGCCGCTGGCGCCCTTCGCTTCGAGGATGGCGCCGAGCAGCGTGGCGGCCAATACGCCGAGGCCCGCCGTCTGCTGGCGCGTCGCGCGCTGGGCGCCGTGGCGGGCGGTGACGTGGCCGATCTCGTGGCCGATGACGCCGGCCAGATCCGCCTCGCTCTCCATGTACGCGAGCAGGCCGCGGGTGACATAGACGTAGCCGCCGGGCAGGGCGAAGGCATTCACCTCCGGGCTGTCGAGCACGGTGAAATGCCACGCCAGGTTCTTGCGGTGCGACTGCTGCGCCAGCCGCTGCCCCAGCTCGTTCACGTACGCCTGCAGGCGCGGATCGGCCACCACGCCGTAGTCCTGCAGCACCGCCTCGTGCGCCTTGCGGCCCTCGGCGATCTCGCTCTTCTCGTCCATGACGGTCAGCTCGCGCTCGCCGGTGACCGGATTGGTCACCGTGGCGCAGCCGGCGAGCAGGGCCACGATCAGGGGTAACAGCCGCATTCCCATTCCATTACGCATGAGGGTCTCCGCTTCAAACCGGCAAGTCCCGGCCGGCATCGTTGCCGGGATTTTAAGGCCAACGCGCAAGCCGCGTCAGCCATGCGTGTGCCGTGCCATGATATTGTGCGGTCATAACAACACTATCCAACCAACCGGTCGGGCCGGCTCACCCGCCATGCAAAGGAGTCATCATGGCAAACGGCAATCCGGTCTTGCTCGGCAAGACCGACAACGCGACCAATGAAACCAGGATCCAGTCCGTCACGCCGGCCGGCGAAGCCGGCTTGAACGTCCAGAACCTCAGCGGCACGGGCATCATTTCCGGCGCATTCAAGGGGACGGCCGTCATGGCCGGCTCGGCGGGAAGCGCCGCCGTCTACGCCGAGAGTTTCGCCGGCCTCGGCGTGGACGCCACCTGCATCGATACGCGCGACGTGCCCGGCATCAGCACGGCGGTGCGCGGCACGGTGCCCGGCGGCTTCGGCGTGCTCGGCCACAACGTGCGCGGACGCTTTCCGCAAGCGGGCGTGACGGGGCGTGCCCTGACGGCCATCGGCGTCGATGGCATTTCCCAGACAGGCATCGGCGTGCGCGGTCTGACCTTCAGCAATTCCGGCTCGGGCGCCGGCGTGCTGGGCATCGGCAGCGCCGGCCATGGCGTCGTCGGCATCGCCCGGCGGACATCCACGCCGCCGGTCGTGCCGCCGCCCTTCGTGCCCGTCTCGCCGCTGTTCGCCGGCCTGTTCTTCGGCAACGTGCAGGTGCAGGGCGATTTCACCGTCATCGGCCACAAGTCTGCCGTCGTGCCGCATCCGGACGGCACGCACCGCCGCCTGTATTGCGTCGAGTCGCCGGAGAACTGGTTCGAGGATTTCGGCAGCGGCAGTCTCGCCGGGGGACGTGCCACGATCGAGCTCGACGCGGACTTCGCCAGCCTGGTGAAAGCCAGGGATTACCATGTCTTCCTCACGCCGGAAGGCGATTGCAACGGCCTCTACGTCCATCGCAAGGGCGCCGGCGGCTTCGAGGTGCGCGAGCTGCAGAAGGGCGCCTCCTCGGTCGGCTTCTCCTACCGCATCGTTGCCCGCCGCCGCGACGCCAGGGGCAAGCGCCTCGAGGTGGCGCAGCTCGGCACGCTGCCCGAGCAGGCCGACGCCGTGACCGCCGAGCCGAAAGCGGTCAAAGGGCAGGAAGAAGGCCGCATGGCCGGAATGCTCAACGCCATGGGCAAGCCGGACAAGAAACCGTCCGGAAAGCCGAAGCGCAGGTAAGCGCTCCGCGGCTTCGGCGGCAGCAGGGAAAAAGCGCAGCGCTCAGCGAAAGCGTTCGAAAACCCGGCTGCGTCCGGCCGCATCGAAGCTCACGACATCGTACGCTTCCCGCTCGCCCGGCACCTCCATGCCGGGCGAGCCCGCCGGCATGCCCGGTGCCGACAACCCGGCCAGCGCCGGCTTCTCGCGCAGCAGGCGGCGAATGGCGGAGGCCGGCACGTGGCCCTCGATGACGTAGCCGCCGACCCTGGCGGTGTGGCAGGAAGTCAGTCGCGGCGGCACGGCGAAGCGGCGCTTGACCGCCTCCATGTCGATTTCGTCCACGGACCTCACCCGGAAGCCGTTCGCCTCCAGGTGCCCGGCCCACTTGGCGCAGCAGCCGCAATTGGGATCCTTGTGCATGACCACCTCCGGCAAGGTCTGGGCGCCGGCGGTCGCGGCCGCCAGCGCCAGCCCGCAAGTGAAAAGGAATCGGGGCAATCCTGGCCTCATCACCGCCTCCTCAGTGCCTGTGTCCGCCGTGCTCATCCTTCACCGCCGCCAGCGGCGTGAAGCGTGCCTGCTCCGGCTGCTTGCCGGCGAGCGTGACCGACACCACCGCTTTCATGTTCGGTTCGGAAGCGTATTTGGCGAAGCCCTTCAGACGGTTGTCGCCATCGGGCTGCAAGGTCACGCTGGCCTTGATTTTTCCGGCCAGCAGCGTGACGCTGCCCTTGGCGCCGGCGCTCGGGAGCTTGTTGCCGGCGTGGTCGGTCAGGTAGACGAGGACCGGATTTTCCTTCACCTCCTTGCTGTCCCTGGCCACCACCAGCTCGAAGTGGTAAGCCCCGGCCATGCGCGTCTGGCCGCCGTTGGCCGAGGGCTGGGTATCGAGCCAGGCGTCGTCGTGGGCCAGGGCGGCGCCAGCAGCAAAAGTCAGTCCCGCCAGGACGGCGATCGATGCGATGCGTTTCATTGTGTCTCCTTTCACCATGGATCAAAAACTTTCCCGCTCGTTCAGGGCGAGCAGGCGTTGCAGGGGCTTTTCGCCCCACAGTCGGAACATCAGCGGCGTGAGCAAGGTGTCCAGAAGCGTCGCGCTCACCAGGCCGCCGAAGATCACCACCGCCACCGGATGCAGCACTTCCTTGCCCGGCGCATCGGCCGAGACCAAGAGCGGCACCAGGGCGAAGGCGGCGACCAGGGCGGTCATCAGCACCGGGGTGAGGCGCTCGAGCGAGCCGCGCACGATCAGGGCATCGCCGAAGACTTCTCCTTCGAAGGCGCACAGGTTGATGTAGTGGCTGATCTTCAGAATGCCGTTGCGCGTGGCGATGCCGGCGAGGGTGATGAAGCCGACCAGCGCCGCCACCGAGAGCGGCTGGCCGGAGAGCCACAGGGCGAGGACGCTGCCGAAGAGCGCCAGCGGAATGTTGCCCATGATGATGGCGGTGAGCGCCAGCGAGCGGTAGCGGCTGTAGAGCACGAGGAAGATCATCATGAGCGACACCGCGGCGAGGAGCGCGATCAGGCGCGCGGCTTCTTCCTGCGCCTGAAACTGGCCTTCGAGCGCGGTGAAATAGCCCTCCGGCAAGGGGCTGCGGGCGAGCTCGGCGCGGATGTCGGCGACCACCTTCGACAGGTCGCGGCCATTGCTGTTGGCGGCGATGACGATGCGGCGCCGGCCGTTCTCGCGGCCGATCTGGTTGGGCCCCTCGCCATCGTCCACTTCGGCCAGGCGCGAGAGCGGCACGTGGCCGAGCGGCGTCTCGATGAGGAGTCGGGGCAGCGCCTGCAGGCCGCGCGCGTCCTCGGGCAGGCGCACGACGAGGTCGAAGCGCTTGGCGCCCTCGACGATCTGGGTGACACGGCTGCCCTCGATCATTTCCTCGAGCGCGCGCAACAGCGTGCCCGGCGCCACGCCGTAGCGCGCCGCCTGCTCGTAGTCGACGCGGATCTTGATCTGCGGGATCAGCACCTGCTTTTCCACCGACAGGTCGGCGATGCCGGGGATCTTCGCCAGGCGCGCGCGCACGTCCTCGGCCAGGCCGCGCAGGACGCCGAGGTCGTCGCCATGGATCTTGAGGGCGATCTGGGCGCTCACGCCGGAGAGCAGGTGGTCGAGGCGGTGGGCAATGGGCTGGCCGACGCTCACCGCGGCCGGCAGCGCGGCGAGCCGGCCGCGGATGTCGCCGATGATCGCTTCGCGGCTGCGCGCCGAGGGCTTGAGGTCGACTTCCAGTTCGGTGTTGTGCACGCCCTCGGCGTGCGCGTCCTCCTCGGCGCGGCCGGTGCGCCGCCCGACCTGGATCACCTCGGGCACCTGCGCCACGAGCGCTTCGGCCAGCACGCCGACGCGGTTCGACTCGGTGAGCGACGTGCCCGGATTGAGCAGCACCATCACCGTCAGCGTGCCCTCGTTGAAGGACGGCAGGAAGGCGCGCGGAAAGAACGGGATGCTGGCCGCAGCAAGCGCCACCGCGGCGAGCGCGCCGGCGAGGAGCGGGCGGGCACGGCCGAAGGACCAGCGCAGGAGTTTCTCGTCATGGCGCTTCAGCCAGCGCACCAGGGGGCTGTCGGGTTCAGAGGACCGAAGACGGAGGGCTGGGGACAGAAGATCCGACGGCGCGAGGTGCCGCCCAATGCCTGTCCTCTGACTTCTGTCCCTGGTCAGCAGGTAGTAGGCCAGCACCGGCGTGACGGTGACCGAGATCACCATGCTGGCGAGGATGGAGACGATGTAGGCCGCCCCCAGCGGCGCGAACAGCCGCCCCTCGATGCCGGGCAGGGCGAAGAGCGGCACGAACACCAGCACGATGATGAAGGTGGCGTAGACGATGGCCGAGCGCACTTCCAGCGTCGCCGCGGCGATCACTTCGGCGGCGGGCCTGGGCTCGGCCAGGGCACGGTTGAGCTTCAGGCGGCGCAGGACGTTCTCGACGCCGACCACCGCGTCGTCGACCAGCTCGCCGATGGCGATCGCCAGCCCGCCCAGGGTCATGGTATTGATCGACAAGTCGAACCCGCGGAACACCAGCGCCGTCGCCAGCAGCGAGAGCGGAATCGCCGTGAGCGAGATGAGCGTGGTGCGCACGTTGAGCAGAAAAAGAAAGAGGATCACCGCCACGAAAAGGGCGCCGTCGCGCAGCGCCTCCTGAACGTTGCCGACCGAGCGCTCGATGAAGCTCGACTGCTTGAAGAGGAACTGCGGCGCGGCAATGCCCGCGGGCAGCGATTTCGACAGTTCGGCCACGGCGCGCTCGACTTCGCGCGTAAGGCGCACGCTGTCGGCGGCCGGCTGCTTCTGCACCGAGAGGATGACGGCGGGCCGGCCGTTGAAGCCGGCGTCGCCGCGCTTGACGGCGGGCGCCAGTCTCACGTCGGCCACCTGCCTGAGCAGGATCGGCTGGCCGTTCCTTACCGCCACCACCAGGTTCTGCAAATCCACGATGCGGCTGGTGCGGCCGATGCCGCGGATCAGGTATTCGCGCCCCTGCGCCTCGAGAAAGCCGCCGCTGGTGTTGGCGCCGAAACCCTTCAGCGCCGCTTCCAGCTGCTCGCGCGTGACGCCCAGCGCGGCGAGCTGCGCCGGCTTGAGCTCGACGCGGTACTGGCGCACCTCGCCGCCGATGGCGATCACCTGGGCGATGCCGGGTATGGTCAGGAGGCGCGGGCGCATCACCCAGTCGGCGTACTCGCGCACCGCCATCGGGCTGACTTGCTGCGGATCGGCCGGCAGCGCGATCTGCAGGATTTCGCCCATGATGGAGGCGATCGGCCCGAGCTGCGGCACGATGCCCGCGGGCAGCTGCTCGCGCACGAGGTTCAGGCGCTCGCTCACCTGCTGGCGGTTGCGGTAGATGTCGGTGCCCCAGGCGAACTCGACATAGACGATCGACAGGCCGACGCCCGACATCGAGCGCACGCGCGTCACGCCCGGCATGCCGTTCATGCCCGACTCGATGGGAAAGGAGACGAGCTGCTCGACTTCCTCCGGCGCCATGCCGCCGGCTTCGGTCATCAGCGTCACGGTCGGCTTGTTGAGATCGGGGAAGACATCCACCGGCATCTGGCGCACGGAGAGCGCGCCGTAGATCACCAGCAGGAGCGACACGCCGAGGACGATCAGGCGCTGCTTGAGGCTGGTGTGAATGATGTGATCGAACATCGTCAGCGCACCTGGGTCAGCAGGCCGGCGCCTTCGCTGACGACGCGCTCGCCGTCCTCGAGCCCTTTGACCGCGGCGACGCGGCCGGCGTCGAGCGGCGCCACGCCGACCTTGCGCAGAACGAAGCGTTCCGCCCCGTCACGCACCCAGACCGCCGTCTCCCCGGGACTGACTTTTACGATCGCGGCGAGCGGCACGGCCGCGCCGCGGACGCTGCGCACGGTCTGCGCAATCACCTTGAGCGGCTGGCCGACGGCCACCGGCGCATTCGCCGACTTGACGCGAAACAGGAGCGGCAGCGCCTGTTCGCGCAGCTGCCGTCCGCCGCCGACGAAGGTGAGCTCGAGCGCGCCGCCGGGCAGGGGCGCGGAGGCGCCGGCGATGCCCTCGGCCAGCGCCGCGTCGTAGGCCAGCGCCTCCACCGCCAGGCGCGCCGGATCGATCACCTCGAAGAGAATTTCCCTGGCCTCCACCACCTGGCCTGCCACCACGCTGGCGGCGCCGACGACGCCGGAGACGGGTGCCACGAGCGGCTCGGGCGCGCCGAGGCTCATCGCCACCGCAGCGCGGCGCTTCCGGAGCGCCTGCGCTTCGAGCCGCGCCGCTTCGATGGCGGACTGGGCCACGGCGCCTTCGAGCTCATCGTAGCGCGCGCGCTTTTTCTCGGCGATGGCGAGCTGCGCTTCGAGCTCGGCCAGCTGCGCCTGCTGATTGCCGCGCTCGAGGCTGCTCGCCACCGGGCGCAGATAGGCCAGCACCTGGCCCTTGCTCACCTGCTGCCCGAGCGTGGGCATGCCCTTCGCTGCGGCCTCGACGCGGCCGGCCTGGGTGGCCTGGACGCGCCCGCCGGCATTGGGGTCAGCGATCACCTTGCCGTTGAGTTCGATCGTCGCCGCCAGGTCCTCCATCTTGACGATGACGTGGCGCAGGCCGAGCCGCCGCTGCACGGGCTTGGGCACGAACAGGCTGCCGTCGGGGAGACGGCGGGCGGCGGCGGTTTCCAGGGTTTCGGCCGGCGCGGCGCCGGCGGGTTTTTCGGCGCCGTGATCTTCATCGCCGTGGGCCTGCGCCATTCCCGCGGCCCAGCCACCGAACAGCAGCGCCGCCAGCAGCGCAGCGCATGAACGCATCGTCCGCTTCATTTCCATTCCTCGCGAGTCTTCCTGCGGCGCAGGGCCAAGACAGTCGTGCCGGCCAGGAGCAGCATGCCGGCGCCGCCCCAGGCCGCCCAGGCCGGCCAGCCCGATTCGGCCGGATGCGCCCCGGGCGCGATGTCCAGCGACGCGGCAAGAAGATCGGTCAGCTCGCCGGCCTGCACGGTGAAGGTGAGCGGATGCTTGCCGGCAGCGGCGAAGGCCTCGCCCGGCAGGGCGTAGACGCCGGGCGCGATCTGCCTGGCCTGGGTCTTCATCGCACCGCTCTCGACCTCGATCCGGGCATCGGCAATGGGCGCGTTGTCGGCAAAGCGGTCGAGGTAGAGCGTCAATCGGCCCTGCGCCAGCACGGCCACCAGCTCGACATCCTCGCTCTGCGCCACGGCACGCGGGGCGGCTTCGGCCGGCGGGGCCGCGGCGGCTTCATCGCCATGATCCTGGCCTTCATGCGCCCGCGCCGGGAACGCCAGAACCAGCGCGGCAAAAAGAAAAACGGGTGGCTTCATGGCAGGACTCCCAGTGCTTGCTTGAGACGCGACTCGGCCGCCGCGTGGGCCACCGTGTCGCGGTTGAGGAAGGCTTCGGCCTCGTAGGCGCCGGCGCGCAGGCGCAGCAGGGTGGCCAGGTCGGCCTCGCCCAGGGCGAAGGATTTTTCGGCGAGCTGCAGGCTGTCGGCCGCCAGCGCGCGCCGCGCGCGCGCCATCGACAGCCGGCGCGCGGCCGCGTCGGCGTCGAGACGCGCCTTCTCCACGCCGAGCTGCAGCTTCTGGCGGGCGAGCGCGAGCTCGGCATCGGCCTGGCTGGCTTCGGCGCGGGCGGCGGCACTTTCCTGGCGCACGCGCGGACCGGAGGAAAAGGGAATGGTCAGCTTGACGCCGACGGTATTGGCATAGGATTCGGCATGGTCGCCGCGCTCGCGCACCACGCGCAGGGCCAGTTCGGGCGCATCGCGACGGGTTTCCCCGGCGACGCGCAACTTGTTGCGCGCCGTGCGCGCGGCGGCCGCCGCAGCGGCGAGCTGCGGATGGTCGTCGGCCGGCTCGCGTACTGCCGCCGGTACTTCTTCGGCGAACTCGTCCGGTGCGGCCGCGCCGGTGAGACTGCGCCAGGCCTGCTCGGCGGCGACGAGCGCGGCCTGCGCCTCGAGCGCTTCGGCCTCCGCACCGAGGCGCTCGCCCTGCGCCAGGTTGGCGTCGATGCGCGCCAGATCGCCGGCCTTGAAGCGGCGCCCGACGTCGGCCTCGAGCGCGCGCGCCGTCGCCGCACGGCGGCCGGCCAGATCGCGCGCATTGCGCGCGGCGGCAAGCGCCCACCAGGCCTCGCGCAGCTCGCCCGCCAGTTGCAGGCGCAGGGCGCGGCCGCGCGCGGCGACTTCGGCCAGCGCGCTGGCCGCCTCGTCCTCGCGCGCCGCCCACTGCCCGGGCAGCCACAGCGGCACGGCCACCTCGGCCTCCCACTCCTGTTTGCCGCGATTGCGGTTCAGGCGGTCGTTCAGGCTCGACACGGACAGCGCCGCCGGCCCGGGCGTGAGGCCGCCCGCCACCTCGACGCGCGCCTGCGCCTCGTCTTCGCGCGCGGCGAAGGCGGAGGCCTGCGGATGGCGCGCCCAGGCCTGTCCGAGCGCCTGCGCCAGGGCGGTGTGCGTCTGCGCCTGCGCCGGCCACGCCAGCGCCAGGGCGGCAAGTGATGCAATCCATCGAACCATGAACCGTTCCTTCCTGTCGACAACGTTGACGGAACGGCGGACGCGCGATGCCGGCCGCGTCAGCGGCGCATCGGCAAAATCAAAGGGGGATCAGCGTCCGCCGGATCAGGCGGACGGCAGGGGCGGTCGCTGCAGCGGCTCGGGGATGTGGGCGGAGAAACGCTCGGCGCCGAGCGGCTCGAAGACCTGCGGCGCCACCACGGCGGGAACGCTGGCGGCATTGCTGA
>JBDHRL010000064.1:0-15437 GCA_039807535.1 Rhodocyclaceae bacterium | reverse complement strand
CGCAGGAAGTTCTGCTCCGGCTCGAAGTGCACGTCGGAGGCGTCGCGCTTGACGGCGTCGGTGAGGATGGCGTCGATGAGGCGCACCACCGGCTGGCTGTACTCGTCGCTGGTGGCGGCGAGGCTGCGCCAGTCGATCTCGCCGGTCTCGATCTCGTGCAGGATGCCGTCGATCGACAGCTCATGCCCGTAGTACTGGTCGATGGCGCGGGCGATCTCGGACTCGCCGGCCAGCACCGTCTCGATCTGCAGGTCGTCGTGGGTGAGCGCGCGCAGCTTGTCGAGCGCGACGATGTCGTTCACGTCGGCGATGGCCACCGCCATGCGGTGCCGGGCGCGGTCGTAGTCGAGCGGCAGCAGGCGATGGCGCTTGGCGAGGTCCTGCGGCACGAGGCGCAGCGCGGCCGGATCGACGATGGCGTGGGAGAGGTCGACGCTCTTCTTGCCGAGGCTCTCGCCGAGGGCGTCGCGCAGCGTGGCCTCGGTGATGAAACCCAGGCTGACCAGCAGCTTGCCGACCGGCTGGTTGGACTTCATCTGCTCCAGCAGCGCGATGCGCAACTGGTCCTCGCTGATGACTCCCTGCGCGATCAGGATCTGGCCGAGCGGCCGACGATGCGGTGCGGGCGAATTCATCTCCATGGCGCCGTCGGGGGCGCGGGTTATTTTTGCAGTTCGCTGATGCGGCCGGCGACCTGGTTCCGGTCGAAGGCGGCAGGGCGTTGGGCGGCCGCAGCCAGCGCGCCCTGATAATACTGCAATGCGAGCCTGGGTTGGCGCAACTGCTCCAGGCTGACGGCCAGGTTGAACTGGTAGTCCGGGTTCTCGCTGTCGCCGCTGAAGGCACGGAAATAGGCCTGCTGGGCATCGTTCCAGCGGCCCTGCTGGGCGTAGAGGTTGCCCAGGGCGAAGTTGAGGGTGGGAGATTCGGGTTGGCCTGCCAGAAGGTTTTTCAGCCGGCTCTCGGATTGCGTCGGATCGATCTGCCCCCTCAGTCCGATCAGGCCGGCCTGGGCCGCGCCGTCCTTCGGATCGGCTTCCAGGATGCGCAGATAGAAGGCCTCGGCGGCCTCCGGCTGGCCCTGGCGCAGGCTGATGGCGGCCAGGCCATGCAGGGCGTCGATGTTTTTCGGCTCGTTTTTCAGCACGAGCTGATAGTCGCGCTGCGCCGTGGCAAGGTCGCCGGACTGGAAGGCCTGGTAGGCGCCGGCGACCTGCGGATTGACTTTCAGCCTGGCCGTGGTGATGCGGATCGGGCTTTCGGGTTCGGCAGCGGCCGGTGCCGGCGCGGGCACGGGCGCGGTCTTGGCCGGCGGGCGTTTTTCGGCAAAAGTCAGTGCCGGCGGCGCGGCGGCAACGGGTTTTTCTTCCGCGCTTCCGGTGGCGGCCGGCGCGGGCGTGGCCGGCGCGGCGGGGGTGGGTTGTGCCGCCGGCTGGGGCGACGCAACCGGCGCGGCGGCAATCGGCGCAGGCGAAGGCGGTGCCGGCGTGCGGGCGGTGACCGGCGAGGGGCCGAGCCCGCCCTTCGGCTGCAATTGCCACCAGAAATAGCCGCCGATGCCGGCGGCGGCGAGGAGGGTGGCCAGTCCGCCGTAAATCAGGAAATTGCGGTTTTGCGCCGGCTGCTTGGCCTGAAAGACGTTTTGCGCCGCGGTCCGCTCGCGCTGCCGGGTTTCCTCGGCGGCTTGCTTCGGCGCCGGCGCGGGCGCGATGGCGGGCTCCTGTTTGGCGGCAGGGGCCGCATGGAATTCGTGGTCGAGAAGTTCGAGCCGGGATGGCAGTTCGGGCAGCCCGCGCGACTCGGTGCCGCCTTGCACCGGCGCGCCTTCCCGCGGTTCGACTTTGCCCGCTGCCTCGGACAGGCGCTTGGCCTCCTCGGCCTTCTTCAGCGCGTCCATCAGCAGGCTCACTGCGCGCCGCCTCCCGTACCGAACTCGGGCACCGGCTGCAGCCAGTTCTTGTCCTTGTTCTCGAAGAAGGTCTGGTCCGGCAACTGGTTGCGGAAGCTGCCGTAGTCGCCCTGGATGCTGGCATCGCGCACCACGGTCGGGCGCAGGAAGACCACCAGTTCCGTCTTGGTGGTGGTGTCGTTGCGATAGGTGAAGAGGTTGCCGAGGATGGGAATCCTGGAGGCGCCCGGCACGGCATCGTCGGTGTTGTTGAGCTGATCCTGCATGAGGCCGCCCAGCACGGCGATGTCACCGTCGTTGACGCTCATCAGCGATTCCATCTCGCGCGTCTGGATCTCGGGCACCAGGTTCGGGATGGTCAGCGCGGGGTGGGGATCGCGCTTGGTGCCGGTGATGCGCGAGATGGTCGGTCGCACGTTGAGCAGAACGGAACTGCTTTCGCTGATCTGCGGCGTGACGCTCATGACCAGGCCGACCGCGACCGACTGCGGCGTGGTGGTGAGGTTGGTGAGCGTGCTGGTCTGGCCCTGGCTGGTGTCGGACTTGACCTGGAAATAGACGAAGTTGTCGACCACCTTGAGGATGGCCGTCTGGTTGTTCAGCACCGAGAGTTTCGGGCTGGAGAGGACGCGCAGCGTGCCGAAAGTCTCCAGCAAGCGGATGGCGGTGAGGAAATCCGCGCGGCGGAAGGCCAGGCTGAACAGCGAGCTGGTGATTGCGGAGGGCAGGGTCGTCGTCGAGACGGACGCCTCGTACTGGCCCGTCACCGGGTTGAAGGTGATAGAGCGTGTCGTACCGCCCTGGCCGATTGCGCTCAATGCCTTGCCCTGGCTGAACTGCTGCCAGTCGATGCCCTGCTGGTAGTTCTGGTTGAGGCGCACCTCGACGATGGTGGCCTCGATCAGCACCTGGCGGCGCGCGCTCGAGAGCACCCTGTCGAGAAATTCCTGGATTTTCTCGTGCTGGCGCGAGGTGGCGCGCACGAGCACGACGCCGGTTTCACGGTTCATCATGACCGAGGCGGCTTGCAGGGTCTCGTATTCCTTGGCGGCCGTGGAGGGCTGCTGCGGTGCGACCTGCACCTGAATTTGGGCGGGAGGGGCGCCGCCTGCGCCCGCTGCGGCGCCCGGCTGGGCGGCCGTACTCCCCGCGGCGGCTGCGGCCTGCTCCTGGCCTTCCGCCACGCGGCGCTTGACGATGATCTCCTTGTCCGTCTCGCGCAGGATGTCCTTGATGTTCTGTTCCAGGGTCTCCCAGAAGCGGTTCTTGGCGAGGTTATCCACCTTGGTGGAAGAGACGTTGCCGCTGGTGCCGCCGGCCGCCGTGCCGGTGCCGGCCCCTGCCGCCGTCGGGCTGATGCTGGCGATCTGGGTGTTGATGGCGACGTTGCCGGTGGTGTCGCGCGACATGTTGACGTAGTCGACCTTGTAGGTGCGCAGGAACGGCGTGTCCGGCATGACGACGAGATTCGGTCCGTCCAGCTCGAAGCGCATGTCGACCTGCTTGGCGATGCGGTTGAGGAGCTGCGGCAGGGTCTGGTCGATGGCGTTCAGGGTCACCGTGCCGCGGATGCCGGGATGGACATCGACGTTCAGCTTGGCGTCGCGGGCAAGGGCGAAGAGCAATTCCTCGACCTTGACGTCTTTCACGACGACGCTGTAGGTCTCTGTCTTGGGAGCGGGCTTGGGTTTCGGAATGCCTACTGTTTGCTGTACAGGCTGCGGGATGCTCGACTTGGCCGTTGCGGCGACGCTGTCGGCGCCGATGTGCCCGCCCGAGGGTGGTTTGGTCTGGGGTGCGGCGCAGGCCCCCAGCACGAGCGCGGCGAGCAGCGGCGCGAGTGTTGTTGATTTACACGTCATATTGAGCCACAGGGTCGTACCCCCGTACAAAGATTTGGCAATCCGAGCATAGCACATTAACTATAAATTGCAACTGGCTGATTTAATTGTTTTATAAATACCCATTTTTTGATATCGTCAATCCTTGAGGTGGCGGACCTGCCGGGGGTAGGGGCCATAGGCTTTCAAGGAGGGAGGAAGCTCCTTCACGGCTCGGCTGGCCGCTTCACGGGAGGCGTATTCGCCATAGATGACGCCCAGGCGTCCCGTTCCCTTGCTTTGTGCAGTGTACGCCCGGATCTGGCCGGCATCGACTGATTTCGGAAGATTCGCCAGAAATCTTTCGACCTGTGCGGCGCTATCGGCATCGGTGTTGAGCAGCTGAATGAACCAGCGGTTGCCGCTCACGCTATCCAGCCACGTCTTCGTTTCCTCGACGCGCTGCCGCGTCAGCGGGCCCAGGACAGCGGACTTTCGGGCAGGGTCGGCGGCGGGCGAGTGGATGTCGGCCGGCGTGGCCGTGCGGATGGCTTCCTTTTCTTCCGTCTTCGGCGGACTGGCGGGATTCGTGTTGTCGGCAACGGGCGGATTTGCAGGCTGCCGTGCGGAGGGGGGCTGGTCCGTTGCCGGAGCGGCGGTCGGCTCGGCAGCTGCGGCGGCATTCGGAGGAGCCTCTTGGGTGGGAGATACCGTTGCGGGCGGCACAGACGGCACAGGCGGTGCGGCGACCGGACTGCGTTCACCCAGATGGAGCCAGGCTAAGCCGCCGCCGGCCAGCAGCAGGGCCGCGGCGGCCGCGCCCAGCCAGAGGCCGGGCCCGGGCATGGGTGCGCCGCGGAATTCGGCATCCCGGATGGCGGCCTTGGCATGGGCGGCGGTGATCTGGTGGGTGTTGCCCGCAAAGGCGGCGAGCAGCGCCTTGTCGCAGAGGATGTTGATGCGCCGGGTCAGTCCCAGGGATGCGGCGGAGATGAGCTTCAGTGCGGCCGGCGAAAAGACGTCGGGCCCCTTGTAGCCGGCCGCGCGCATGCGGAAGCTGATGTACTGGGCGACGTCCGAGCGCACCAGCGGCTCGAGGGTGAAGTTGTGGGTGATGCGCTCCTTGAGCTGGCGCATCTCGGTGCGGCCGAGCACTTCGTTGAGCTCGGGCTGGCCGAAGAGGACGATTTGCAGCAGCTTGTGGCGGTTCGACTCGAGGTTGGAGAGCAGTCGGATTTCCTCGAGTGTTTCCGCCGGCATGGCATGCGCCTCGTCGATCAGCACAACGACCTGGCGGTCCTTGGCGTAAAGATCGATGAGATGTTCCTGCAAGGCGCGCATGATGGCGCTGACGCGGTTGGTGGCGAGGTTCACCTGCAGTTCGTCGGCCAGCGTGAACAGGATCTCGTCGCGCGACAGGGAGGGGTTGGCAAGGTGGATCGTTTCGACGTTTTTGGGCAGGCGCTCCATCAGTACCCGGCACAGCATGGTCTTGCCGCTGCCGACTTCGCCGCTCACCTTGACGATGCCCTCGTCGTGGGTGATGGCGTAGAGCAGCGCTTCCAGCGTGGCGCCGCGGTTGGCTCCCTCAAAAAAGAAATCGGTGTGCGGAGTGATGCGGAAGGGTGCTTCCGTCAGGCCGAAATGTTCAAGGTACATGGTGCGGCAGTCTCTCCCTGGTTCAAGTCGTTCCCGAGGTTGTGCCGAGGTTCCGTTCCAGCACTTCCATGCGGTTGTACAGTGTCGTGCGGCTCATGCCCAGCAGTTTGGCGGCCTGGCTGACGTTGCCATGGGTGAGCTTGAGCGCCGCCCGGATGTAGCCCTGCTCCCAGCGCAACAGGGTGCCGTCGAGGCTGAACTGGCCGCGCTGCTGCAATTGGCGCAGGGCGATTTCGGACAGCTCGTCGATGCCTTGCGGCGGCAGCCAGGCGGCAGGCAGGGATTCCGTGCCCGAGTCCAGTTCGTCCTCGAGCTCCGCGCTGCCGATCGTGCGGCCGGGGTATTTGGTCGCCAGGCGGATGACGATGTTGCGTAACTCCCGCACGTTGCCCGGGAAGCCGTAGGCCTGCCAGCGCGAGAGGGCTTCGTTGCCGAGATCGAAGGGGAGTTGCCCGGCCTGCCCGGCATAGAAGTCGCGGTAGTGGCGCAGCAGCAGCAGCTTGTCGTCGCCCATTTCCCGCAGGGGCGGCACGTTGATGGTGAATACCGACAGGCGGTGATAGAGGTCGGCGCGGAAGCGGCCCTCACGCACCTCCTTGCGCAGGTCGCGGTTGGTGGCTGCGATGACGCGGGCGCGGCTGACGCGCTGCTGGGTCTCGCCGACGCGCTGGAACTCGCCGTTTTCCAGGACGCGCAGCAGCTTGGGCTGGAGCTCCGGCGGCAGTTCGCCGATCTCGTCGAGAAACAGCGTGCCGTCCTCGGCGTCCTCGAAATAGCCCGACTTGGCCTGGGCTGCGCCGGTGAAGGCGCCCTTGGCATAGCCGAACAGGGTCGGCTCGACCAGGGTCGGCGAGATGGCGGCGCAGTTGAGGGCAAGATAGGGCCTGTCGCGGCGCGCGGTCATGCGATGCAGGCAGCAGCCGGCGACGATCTCCTTGCCGCTGCCGGACTCGCCCTCGATCAGCACCGGGAAGGGGGAGTCGCCGTACTGCCTGATCTGCGCGCGCAGCTTTTGCATGGGTTCGCTGTTGCCGAGCAGGCCGCAAGGGTCTTCCAGGTCGGCCGGCTGGGCGGCAAGTCCAGCGGACGGGTAGGCGTGGACCCGCTGCAGGGTCCGCAGCAGCAGTTCCGGGTCGGCCGGCTTGGCTACGAACTCGATGGCGCCGAGGGCGCGGGCATGGCGCGCGTTGGCATCGTCGTTCTGTCCGGACAGAACGACGATCCTGATGTCCGGCGAGTGGGCGAGCAGATCCTGAATCAGGGCGAAGCCTTCGTCGGGCTGGTGCGGCAGGGGCGGCAGGCCGAGATCGACCAGCGCCAATTGCGGCGGCGAGCCGCGTCCGCGCAGTTGCGCGATGCAGTCGGCGCGCGAGGCGGCCGTGCTGACCTGGAATTCCCGGCCGAGGAAGAAAGCCAGCGTGTCGATGATGAGCGGGTCGTCATCGACGATCAGAAGGGTAGGCTTGCGTGATTCCGTGGAGGTCATGCCTGCGCCTGCCTGATCCTGGGAAAAGTCATGTTCCTCACTATAACAGGCCGTACCGGCGACAGTTCGCGATTGTGCGATATTTCACGGCAGCGCGGCATGCGAGCCGCTATCATCGATAGTGCATCGGCTCTGCTAGAATACGCCGCTTTGCTCAACCTGCGAGACCTTGTCGTGGCTTCGAACGAACCTCTCGTCAAAATCAGCGACCTGAACTTCACCTACGATCGGCGGCCGATCCTGACGGGCATCAACATGACGATCCCGCGCGGCAAGGTGGTGGCGATCATGGGGCAGAGCGGCTGCGGCAAGACGACGACCCTGCGGCTGATCGGCGGCCAGCTCCGGCCGGTCCAGGGCGAGGTGCGCTTCGACGGCCAGGTCGTTCACGAACTGGATGATGGGGGTCTTTACGCCATGCGCCGCCGCATGGGCATGCTGTTCCAGTTCGGCGCGCTGTTCACCGACATCTCCGTGTTCGACAACGTCGCCTTCCAGATGCGCGAGCATACCGACCTTTCTGAGGAGATGATTCGCGATCTGGTGCTGCTGAAGCTGAACGCCGTGGGCTTGCGCGCGGCGCAGGACCTGATGCCCCCGGAGCTCTCCGGCGGCATGGCGCGCCGCGTCGCTCTGGCGCGCGCCATTGCGCTCGATCCGTTGCTGATGATGTACGACGAGCCCTTCACCGGGCTCGACCCGCTGACGATGGGCGTCATCGGCCAACTGATCCGCAAGCTGAACGATGCGCTGGGCGGCAGTTCGATCATCGTCACCCATGACGTGCAGGAATCCCTGCAGATCGTCGATTACATCTATTTCATGGCCGACGGCAAGGTGGTGGCCGAGGGCACCCCTGACGAGATTCGCGCCTCGGAGAAGGCCTACGTGCATCAGTTCGTCTGGGGGGAAATGGACGGCCCGGTGCCGTTCCAGTACCCATCCGCGCCCTACCGCGAGCAGATCTACGGAGCCGCTCATGCTTGATCGCGCGGCTGCCGCCCTGCGCGGCCTTGGCAACCGCGTAACCGGCCGCATCTGGCGTCTGGGTTTCGCCAGTCGGTTCTTCCTGGCCACGCTGCTGTATTCGGGCACCAGCTTTCGCCGTTTCTTCCTGACCATCCGCGAGATCTATTTCACCGGGGTGCTGTCGCTCATCATCATCCTGGTGTCGGGCCTCTTCGTCGGCATGGTGCTCGGCCTGCAGGGCTACGATACCCTGCAGCGCTATGGTTCGTCCGAGGCGCTCGGCATTCTGGTCGCGCTGTCGCTGGTGCGCGAACTGGGGCCGGTGGTGGCGGCCCTGCTCTTCGCCAGCCGGGCCGGATCGGCGATCACCGCCGAAATCGGCCTGATGAAAGCGACCGAGCAACTCTCGGCCATGGAAATGATGGCGGTAAATCCGATCGCCCGCGTCGTTGCACCGCGCTTCTGGGCCGGCGTCATATCGATGCCGCTGCTGGCAGCGCTGTTCTCCGCCATGGGCATCTTCGGCGGCTATCTGGTCGGCGTGCAGCTGATCGGGGTGGACGAGGGCTCGTTCTGGTCGCAGATGCAGTCGTCGGTCGATTTCCGCGAGGACATCGTCAACGGCGTCATCAAGAGCGTGGTGTTCGGCATCATCGTGTCCTGGATCGCGGTTTTCGAGGGCTATGATTCCGAACCGACGGCGGAGGGCGTGTCCGGTGCGACGACCCGCACCGTGGTGACGTCCTCGCTCGCCATTCTTGCAGCCGACTTCGTACTAACGGCATTCATGTTCCGGGGGGCCTGATGAATCGCATGACTTTAGACCTGTGGGTTGGGGTTTTCGTGGCCATCGGCCTGGGTGCACTGTTGTTTTTGGCACTAAAGGTAGGTAATCTGGCATCGACAAACACCGGGGAAACCTATGTACTCAAAGCCAATTTTGATAATATCGGTGGCCTGAAGGTGCGTGCTCCGGTGAAAAGCGCCGGGGTCGTGGTGGGGCGCGTTGGCGAGATACGGCTCGACGCGGAGCGCTACGAGGCGGTGGTGACGATGAACATCAGCAGCCAGTTCAAGTTCCCCCGCGACACGTTTGCGAAGATCCGGACATCCGGCCTGCTGGGTGAGCAATACATCGGGCTGGCGGTGGGCGGGGATGAGCATATGTTCAAGCCCGGCGATCTGGTCAAGAAGACGGAGTCCGCCATGGTGCTGGAGGACCTGGTCGGACAGTTCCTCTTCGACAAGGCAGCTGAAGGAAAAGACAAGAAATAACGCCAATAACGGGACAAAACGACGAAGGGCGCTTCGATGAAAATGACCTTTAGCAGGCAAATCGGCAGGATGACATTGGTTGCGGCTGCGGCCGGGCTGCTGGGTGGTTGCGCCACGAGCGGGAATCCGAAGGACCCGATCGAGGGCTTCAACCGCGCCATGTACGGTTTCAACGAGGGGCTCGACAAGGTCATCATCAAGCCGGTCGCGACGGGCTACGAGGCGGTGCTGCCCTCGCCGATCCAGACCGGGGTGGCGAATTTCTTCTCGAACATCGCCGACCTGATGATCGGCGTGAACAACCTCCTCCAGGGCAAGCCGGCCCAGGCCGCATCCGATGCGGGACGCGTCATCGTCAATACCACCGTGGGCTTCCTCGGCATCCTGGATGTCGCCAGCACCATGGGCATGGAGAAGCACGAGGAAGACGTCGGCCAGACTTTCGGCCGCTGGGGCATGGGCGACGGCGCCTATATCGTACTGCCGTTCTTCGGGCCGCGTACCGTGCGCGACACGATCGGCCTGGTGTTCGACGTCTATACCGATCCGGTTGCCCATGTCGACCATGTTGCGACCCGCAACACGCTTCTGGTGACCCGCGTCATCAGCGACCGGGCTGAACTGCTGAAGGCCGACAAGATCATCGAGGAAGCCGCGCTGGACAAGTACAGCTATGTCCGTGATGCCTACCTGCAGCGCCGCCAGAGCCTGATACACGACGGCAATCCGCCGAAGCTCGATCCCTACTCCGGCGCCGGCGACGGCAAGTCGGCCGAGGCGCAGCAGGGCGAGGGCGGCTCGGCGCAGGTGGCCGTGCGCAACTGAACCATTCAAAGCTCTTTCAGGTAAAACCATGAGGTTATTTGCTTTTCTGCTGGCCTGCGTCAGCCTTCTCCTGCCATCCGGTGTCCAGGCCCAGGCCAAGGAAACTTCGCCCGATGCGCTGGTGAAGTCCGTCACCGAGGAGGTGCTCGATGTCATCCGCAAGGACAAGGACATCAAGGCCGGCAGCACCCGACGGGCCATCGAACTGGTCGAGCAGAAAGTCCTGCCGCATTTCAATTTCTCGCGCATGACCGCGCTGGCCGTCGGCAAGGACTGGCGCCAGGCATCCCCGGCGCAGCAGAAAGAACTGACGGAGGCTTTCAAGGAGCTGCTGGTTCGTACCTATTCGAACGCCCTCATCGCCTACAAGAACGAGACGGTCGATTACAAGCCCTTCAGGATGCAGCCGGGTGAAACCGACGTCACCGTACGTACGCAGATCCACCAGCCGGGCGCCCGCCAGCCGATCACGCTGGATTACAGTCTCGAGAAGAACGGCAACGCCTGGAAGGTATACGACGTGGTCGTCGCCGGCGTCAGTCTGGTGACGAACTACCGCTCCTCGTTTGCCACCGAAGTGCGCAATGGCGGCATCGACGGCTTGATCAAGACGCTGCGGGCCAAAAACAGCAGCCTGGAAGCCACAGCCAAGCAATGATCCGCGACGCCGGGGATCGCATCGAGGTTTCCGGCCCGCTCACGCTCGGCAAGGCGCGTGAGATGCTGGAGGCCGGCAGCGCCCTCATCCAGCGGCCGGAAACCACCTTCGACCTCTCCCGGGTGCAGGAAGTCGACTCCTCCGGACTGACTGTCGTGTTCGGCTGGGTTCGCGCCGCAAAGCGCCAGGGCAAGACCGCCCGCATCAGCAATCCTCCGCAGAACCTGCTTAGCCTGGCCGCACTCTACGGCGTGACCGAGCTGCTTCCGCTGGCCTAGCCGGCGTTGTTGCATCCCCCGCATGATTCCCGCGATACGCATCGAAGGCGTAACCAAGCGCTTTGGCGACGTGCAGGCGTTGTCCGGCATCGATCTGACAATCGCTCAGGGTGAGTTTTTCGGTCTGCTCGGGCCGAACGGTGCCGGCAAGACGACGCTGATTTCGGCCCTGGCCGGGCTGGTGCGCCCGGATGCCGGCCGCCTGGCGGTGATGGGGCACGACGTGGTTTGGGATTACCGCGCGGCCCGCAGGCAACTCGGCGTGGTGCCGCAGGAACTGGTGTTCGATCCGTTCTTCAGCGTGCGCGAGTCGCTGGAGATCCAGTCCGGCTATTTCGGTATCCGCGACAACGCGGCCTGGATCGACGAAATCCTGGAAAACCTCGACCTGACAGCCAAGGCCGACACCAATATGCGCCAGCTCTCCGGCGGCATGAAGCGGCGCGTGCTGGTGGCGCAGGCCCTGGTGCACCGGCCGCCGGTGATCGTGCTCGACGAGCCGACCGCCGGGGTGGACGTCGAATTGCGCCAGGGCCTGTGGCACTTCGTGCGCCGCCTCAACCGCGACGGCCACACCATCGTGCTGACCACGCATTACCTAGAGGAGGCGGAGAGCCTGTGCGGCCGCATCGCCATGTTGAAGCACGGCCGCATCGTAGCCCTCGACACCACAACGAATCTGTTGCGGCGCTTTTCAGGGCATACGTTGCGCCTGCGCCTGGCCGACCGCGCCGCGCTGCCCGAATCGCTGCAGGCGCGCGTCGTCGCCGAGTCCGGCAACGAAATCGCCTTCGCGCTCGAGTGCTGCGAGGACCTCGAATCGGTGCTTGCCGGCCTGCGCGAGGCGGGCTGCCGCATTGAGGACATCGAGATCGGCAAGCCGGATCTGGAAGAAGTCTTCGTCCGCGTCATGCACCGGGGCGACTGACATGGGCGGCTTCTGGACCCTGCTCTACAAGGAGGTGCTGCGCTTCTGGAAGGTGAGCTTCCAGACGGTGGCGGCGCCGGTGCTCACCTCGCTGCTGTACCTGCTCATCTTCTCGCATGTGCTGGAGCAGCACGTGAAGGTGTACGACAACGTCTCCTACACGGCCTTCCTGGTGCCTGGCCTGGTGATGATGTCGGTGCTGCAGAATGCCTTCGCCAACAGCTCCTCCTCGCTGATCCAGTCCAAGGTGACGGGCAACATCATCTTTGTGCTGCTGCCGCCGATTTCCTACCGGCAGTTCTTCGCTGCCTATGTGCTGGCGGCCATCGCACGCGGTTTCCTTGTCGGCATCGGCGTGCTGGCCGTTACGCTGTGGTTCGTCGGCCTCGCCTGGCAGTCGCCGTTGTGGATCCTCGCCTTCGCCCTGCTCGGCGGCGCCATCATGGGCGCGCTGGGCGTCATCGCCGGCATCTGGGCGGAGAAGTTCGACCAACTGGCCGCCTTCCAGAACTTCCTCATCATGCCGCTGACCTTCCTCTCCGGCGTGTTCTATTCGATTTACTCGCTGCCGCCCTTCTGGCAGCGGGTGTCGCATTTCAATCCGATTTTCTACATGATCGACGGCTTCCGCTACGGTTTCTTCGGTGTTTCCGACGTGCCGCCTCTGCTAAGCTTGGGCATCGTGGCGGCCTGTTTCGTCATCCTGACCGTTTTTACCTTGTGGTTGCTCAAGATCGGCTACAAGCTGCGTGCCTAGGAACACGAACTGCCTTGCCCCCCGGCCCCTTTCCCGTGGACGGGGGGCGACGGTTCAGCCGTGCCAGGCACGGCTTTCATGCAACAAACGCCGCCTCCTCGGGGCGGCCCTTCGGAGCCGACTATGGTTACACCTGCAGACATTCAGACTTACATTGCGCAGGGCATGCCCTGCGAGCACCTGGCCGTCGATGGCGATGGCGCCCATTTCGAGGCGGTCATCGTCAGCCGCGTCTTCGAAGGACTGAACCGCATCCAGCGCCAGCAGGCGGTCTACAAGGCACTGGGCGGGCGCATGGAAAGCGGCGAGATCCACGCCCTCTCCATGCGCACCCTGACCCCGCAGGAGTGGAACGCCCAGCGTGGATAAGCTGCTGATCGAGGGGGGTGTGCCGCTCGCCGGCGAGGTGAACATTTCCGGCGCCAAGAACGCCGCCCTGCCCCTGCTGTGTGCGGCGCTCCTCACGGATCGGCCGCTGCATCTGTCAAACGTGCCGCACCTGAACGATATCACCACCATGCTGCGGCTGCTGGCGCAGATGGGCGTGGATGTCACGCTCGACGAGAAGAACAGTCTGGTGCTCGATGCCGGTGGCCTCAACAAGCCCGAGGCGCCCTACGACATGGTGAAGACCATGCGCGCCTCGATCCTCACCCTGGGGCCGCTGTTGGCTCGGGCCGGCAAGGCGCGCGTGTCGCTGCCCGGCGGTTGCGCCATCGGCGCCCGACCGGTGGACATCCATATCCGCGGCCTGCAGGCGATGGGTGCGGAGGTTCGCGTCGAGCACGGCTACATTCTGGCCCAGGCCAGGCGCTTGCGCGGCGCCAGGATATTCTGCGATCTCGTCACCGTCACCGGCACCGAGAACCTGATGATGGCGGCAGTGCTGGCCGACGGCGTCACGGTCATCGAGAACGCGGCGCGCGAGCCGGAGGTGGTCGATCTCGCCCACTGCCTGAACGCCATGGGAGCGAAGGTGAGCGGCGCCGGCGGCGACATCATCACCATCGAGGGCGTCGAGCGGCTGTCCGGTGCCCGGCACCGCATCATGCCCGACCGCATCGAGACCGGCACCTTCCTCGTCGCCGCGGCGGTGACGGGCGGACGCGTGCGCCTGAACGGCACGCATTGCGGCATTCTCGACGCGGTGATCGAGAAGTTGCGCGAGACCGGCGCGAAGGTCGACTGCCACCGGGATTCCATCGAGATTTCCGCCGAAGGGCCGCTCAGCGCGGTGAGCCTGCGCACGGCGCCCTATCCGGCCTTTCCCACCGACATGCAGGCCCAGTTCATGGCTCTGAACTGCATTGCCCGCGGCACGGCGGTGATCACCGAGACGATCTTCGAGAACCGCTTCATGCACGCCCAGGAGCTGCGCCGGCTCGGCGCCGACATCGAGATCAGCGGCAACACGGCCGTGGTCAAGGGCGTGCCGCGGCTGGATGGCGCCACCGTCATGGCCACCGACCTGCGCGCTTCGGCCTGCCTGGTCGTCGCCGGCCTGGTGGCGCAGGGCGAGACGCTCATCGACCGCATCTACCACCTCGACCGCGGCTACGAGCACATCGAGGAGAAACTGATGCAGCTCGGCGCGCGCATCCGGCGCGTGCATTGAACTTTCGCCGTACTGCGCGGACTGACTTTTGTCTGCGTTAAAATCATGCTTTTGTGACTGGAATCAAGCTGTGACCGGCATCACCCTCGCCCTGTCCAAGGGCCGCATCTTCGAGGAAACCCTGCCGCTGCTGGCGGCGGCCGGCATCGCGCCGTCCGACGATCCGGAGACTTCGCGCAAGCTCATCCTCGGCACCAACCGCGCCGACGTGCGCCTGGTCATCGTGCGCGCTTCGGATACGCCGACCTACGTCCAGTACGGCGCAGCCGACCTCGGCATCGCCGGCAAGGACGTGCTGCTCGAGCATGGCGGCGCCGGCCTCTACCAGCCGCTCGACCTGAAGATCGCCCGCTGCCGCATGGCGGTGGCGGTGCCGAGCGGCTTCGACTACGCCGCCGCCGTGCGGCGCGGCGCCCGCCTGCGCGTGGCGACGAAATACATCCAGACGGCGCGCGAGCATTTCGCCGCCAAGGGCGTGCATGTCGACCTCATCAAGCTCTACGGCTCGATGGAGCTTGCGCCGCTCGTCGGCCTGGCCGACGCCATCGTCGACCTCGTCTCCAGCGGCAACACCCTGAAGGCCAACAACCTGGTGGCGGTGGAGGACATCATGCCGATCTCCTCGCGCCTGATCGTGAACCAGGCGGCGCTGAAGATGAAGCGCGAGCTGCTGCAGCCCGTCATCGACGCCTTCGCCGGAGCGATAAAATGACGACCATCCCTCCAACCCCCTTCCCGCGGAAGGGGGTGACGACAGGTCAGCCGCGTTGGTCGCGGCTTCCGGTATATGACTTGCTGCCTCCTTGGGGCGGCCCGGCGGAGGCAGCGTGATCAAGCGCCTGACCACCCGCGACCCCGACTTCACCCAGCAGCTCGCCGCGCTGCTGGCCTTCGAGAACGCCCAGGACGAGGGCATCGAGCGGGCGGTGGCCGAGATCCTCGCGGCGGTGCGCACGGTCGGCGACGCCGCCGTGCTGGAATACACGCGCCGCTTCGACCATCTCGATGCGAAGGCGATGGTCGAGCTGGAATTGCCCAAGCGCGAACTGGAGGCGGCCCTGTTCAACCTGCCGGCCGAACAGCGCGAGGCGCTGGAGCAGGCCGCCACCCGCATCGCCCTCTATCACCAGAAGCAGCTCGCCGCGTCCTGGGAGTACACCGAATCCGACGGCACGCGCCTCGGCCAGAAGGTGACGCCGCTCGACCGCGTCGGCCTCTACGTGCCGGGCGGCAAGGCGGCCTATCCCAGCTCGGTGCT
>JBDHRL010000063.1:0-15518 GCA_039807535.1 Rhodocyclaceae bacterium | reverse complement strand
TTCTCCACGCCCGGCACGTTGTCCACGCTGTCGCCGACCAGCGCGAAGTAGTCGACGATCTGCGAGGGCGCGACGCCGAATTTGGCCAGCACGCCGGCTTCGTCGAGCACCTCGTTGCTCATGGTGTTCACCAGCCGCACCTGCGGGTTCACCAGCTGCGCGAGGTCCTTGTCGCCGGTGGATACCACGACCTCGATGCCCCGGCGGCCGGCCTCGCGGGCCAGCGTGCCGATGACATCGTCGGCCTCCACGCCCTCGATGGCGAGCAGCGGCCAGCCCTGCGCGCGGATGCAGGCGTGCAGCGGTTCGATCTGGCGGGCGAGGTCGTCGGGCATCGGCGGGCGCTGCGCCTTGTACTCCGGATACCACTCGTCGCGGAAGGTCTTGCCCTTGGCGTCGAAGACGCAGGCGCGGTATGTGACGCCACTGAGCGCCTTGAAGTCGCTATCCAGGCGGCGTAGCATGTTGATGACCCCGTACACCGCGCCGGTCGGCTCGCCCGCCTTGTTGCGCAGGTCGGGCAGGGCGTGGAAGGCGCGATAGAGATACGACGATGCGTCGACCAGCAACAGTGTGGGCATAGGAAACTTCTGAACGATGAACGACAAGCTTCGCAACGCCGCCAGCCCGAAGACCGAAATCGCCTCGCCGACGGCGCGCGAGTCGTGGCGCATGTTCGGCATTATGTCAGAGTTCGTCGAGGCGACCGAACGCCTTGCGCCGATCCGGCCGGCCGTCTCCATCTTCGGCAGCGCGCGCATCGCGCCCGACCATCCCTACTACCAGCAGGCGGAGCGGGTGGCGCGCCTGCTCTCCGACGCCGGCTTCTCGGTGATCACGGGCGGCGGCCCCGGCGTCATGGAGGCCTCCAGCAAGGGCGCCTTCCACGGCAAGAGCGCCAGCGTCGGCCTCAACATCCAGCTGCCGCAGGAGCAGCAGAGCAATTCCTACCAGGACATCTCGCTCAGCTTCCGCCACTTCTTCGCGCGCAAGGTGATGTTCGTCAAGTTCGCCGCCGCCTACGTCGTGCTGCCGGGCGGCTTCGGCACGCTCGACGAGCTGATGGAGGCGCTCACCCTGATCCAGACCGGCAAGAGTCGGCGCTTTCCGCTGATCCTGATGGATTCCGCCTACTGGCAGGGCCTGCTCGACTGGTTTCGCGAGCGACTGGTTTCCGAGGGCATGATCGCGCCCGAGGACCTCGATCTGATGCAGGTCATCGACGCGCCGGAGCAGGTGGTCGACGCCATCTTCAAGCATTACGAGGGGCGCGGCTTCGAGCCGCTGCCGCACGAGCACGAGCTGCTCCTCAACCTCTGATACAATTCCGGCGATTTCCCCTAGGACAAAGCCATGCGCCGCCTGCTGATTTCCTGCCTGTTTGCCATCGCCCTGCCCGCCGCGGCGCAGGATCGCCCCGCCCTGCAGCCGGTGCCCGAGCCGCCGCCCCCTCCGCCGGGCTACCAGCCCGACCCGGCGCTCGAGCCGCAGGTGACCATCATCCAGCGCGGCGAGGACAAGGTCGAGGAATACCGCATCAACGGCCGCCTCTACATGATCAGGGTTACGCCGCCGCACGGCACGTCCTATTACCTCGTCGACGACAGGGGCGATGGCCGCATGACGCGCCAGGAACCGCTGGATTCCGGATTGCGCGTGCCGATGTGGGTGATCGGCACGTTCTGATTTGCAGCACTGCAGCACCAACCGCCAACCATAACAAAGGGGGGAGCCATGGCTGAACAGAATCCGTTTCTCGTGCCGTCGGGCGAAGGTTCGTCCGGCGGCAACTTCGACCCGTCCGGCCGCGGCGTGGAAGCCGGGCGCGGCATCGAATGGCTGAAGCAGGGCTGGCAGCTGTTTACGAAGAACCCCGGCATCTGGATCGCCATCGCCGTCATCCTGATGGTCATCGTCATCGTCCTCAGTTTCATTCCGGTCATCGGCAGCCTGGCCGTCAATTTCCTCATGCCGGTCTTCGCCGGCGGCATCCTGCTCGGCTGCAAGTCGCTCGCAGAAGGCGGCGAATTCGGCATCGACACGCTGTTCGCCGGCTTCAAGCAGAACACCACCAACCTTGTCCTGGTCGGCGTTTTCTACCTGGTCGGCGTGGTCGTCATCATGATTCTGGTGTTCATGATCGGCGGCGGGGCCGCGCTTACGGGCGGGATGATGGGCCGCGGCCCGGGCATCGGCATGGCCGTGGGCGGTTTCTTCGTTGCCATGCTGGTCATGCTGGTGCTGCTGGTGCCGCTGGCAATGGCCGTCTGGTTCGCGCCGGCGCTGGTGGTGTTCCACGACGTCGCGCCGCTGGAAGCCATGAAGACGAGCTTTTCGGCCTGCCTGAAGAATCTCGTGCCTTTCCTCGTGTACGGCGTGATCCTCTTCGTGCTTTGCATCGTAGCGATGATTCCCTTCGGCCTCGGCATGCTGGTGATGGCGCCGGTGATGATGGGTTCGCTCTACGCCTCGTATGTGGAGATATTTGAATAACGCCGCATCGCCGGTCCTGGGCCATCCGCGGCCGGAGGAAACCCGGCGGCTGCGCCCGGCACGCAAGGCGTTTCACGCTCATCGTCGCGCGGCCGCCGCGGTTTTCCGCCGCCGCCCCCGCTGAATGCAGGCCCGCCAACTTCCCGCCATCCGTGGCTGGAACTGGATCGTCGACGGCTTCCGCCTGTTCCGCACCAATCCGGCGCTGCTCACCTTCCTGGTCTTCGGCTACTGGCTTGTGCTGATCTTCCTCAACCTCGTGCCGCTGCTCGGCATGGTGCTGGCGCCCCTGTGCGTGCCGGCCCTGTCGGTCGGCGTCATGAACGGCTGCCGCGCGCTGGAGCGAACGAACGAGAACGGATTCGGTCTGCTGTTTTCCGGCTTTGGCAAGAACCGCAGCACCCTGCTCGTCCTCGGCGCGGCCTACCTGCTTGGCTCACTCGCGGTGTTTGCGGGCAGCGCCCTCGTCGACGACGGGGCCCTGCTGAAAATCATGATGGCCGGAGAGCATCCGCCCGATGACCTGCTGGAAAGCGACCAGTTGCTGCTCGCCCTGCAAGTCACCCTGGTCCTCATGGTGCCCGTGCTCATGGCTTTCTGGTTCGCGCCCATGCTGGCCGCCTGGGACGGCCTGCCGGCGGGCAAGGCGCTGTTCTTCAGCTTCGTCGCCTGCCTGCGCAACTGGCGCCCCTTCCTCATGTACGGCTTCGGCGTGGCGCTCATCAGCGCCATCCTGCCCGGCCTCGTGCTCGGCCTCGTCGGCGCGCTCTCCACGCCGCTGCTGCGCATGGTGGCGGTGGCGATGTCCCTGCCGCTGCTGTTCGTCTTCGTGCCGACGCTGTTTGCCAGCTTCTACGTGAGTTATCGCGACGTCTTCGTGCAGACTGCCGGGCCGGGTGCGCCCTGAGATGCGCCCCCTCGGCCTGATCGGCGGCACCTTCGATCCGGTGCACTACGGCCATCTGCGCCTGGCCGAGGAGGCGTGCGAGGCGCTCGATCTCGACGCGGTGTGCTGGATCCCGGCCGGGCAGCCGCCGCATCGCGCCGCGCCGCGCGCCGCCGCTGCGCACCGCCTTGAAATGGTGCGGCGGGCGGTGGCCGGCAACTCCGCCTTCACGGTCGACGACGCCGAAGCGCGTTCGCCCGGGCCGAGCTACACCGTCATGACGCTCGAACGGCTGCGCGCGGAGAGGCCGCAGCGCCCGCTGGTGCTGCTGATGGGCGCCGACGCCTTCCTCGGCCTGCCGGGCTGGCACCGCTGGCGCGAACTGTTCGATCTGGCCCATATCGGCATCGCCGCCCGCCATGGCGTCGAACTTGCCATCGAGGATCTGCCGGCCGAGCTGGCGACTGCCTGCGCCGGCCGCATCGGCGGCGAGCCGGACGTTCTGTGCGCGGCGCCGGCCGGCCGCGTCGTGCGCTTTTCCATGACGCCGCTGGCGATCTCCGCTTCGCTGCTGCGCGCGCAGCTCGCGGCCGGTGCGAGCGTGCGCTATTTGCTTCCCGATCCGGTGCGGGAGTATATTCAACTGCATCACCTTTATGGCACGCCTGATGGACGTTAGAAAACTGCAAAAGATCGCCGTTGCCGCGCTGGAGGACATCAAGGCGCGCGACATCGAAGTCATCAACACCACCCAGCTTTCCTCTCTCTTCGACCGCATCATCATCGCCAGCGCCGATTCGGCGCGGCAGACCAAGTCGCTCGCGCGCAGCGTGCAGGACAAGGTGCTCGCCGCCGGCGGCCGCATCCTCGGCATGGAAGGCGAGGAGACCGGCGAGTGGATCGTCGTCGATCTCGGCGACATCGTCGTGCACATCATGCAGCCGGCGGTGCGCAGCTACTACAATCTCGAGGAACTCTGGTCCGCCCGGCCCGCCGCGCGCAAGAAGAGCGCGGCGGCCGGCTGATGAAGCTTCTGGTCGCCGCCGTCGGCACGCGCATGCCCGATTGGGCCGATGCGGCCTTCGAGGAATTCGCCAGGCGCATGCCGCGCGAGCTGCCGCTCGAACTGAAGGAGATCAAGGCCGGGCCGCGCAGCGGCGGCAAGCCCGCCGAGGCGCTGATGGCCGCCGAGGCCGGCCGCATCCGCGCGGCGCTGCCGGTGCGCTGCCGGCTGGTGGCCCTGGACGAGCGCGGCGCCGACCTTTCCACGCAGCAACTGGCCGGGCGGCTGCGCCAATGGATGAAGACGGGCGACGACGTCGCCTTCGTCATCGGCGGCCCGGACGGCCTGGCACCGGAGCTCAAGGCCGCGGCGGCGGAGACCCTGCGCCTGTCCAGCCTGACGCTGCCGCACGCCCTGGCGCGCGTGGTGCTGGCCGAAGCGCTGTATCGTGCGACGAGCCTGTTGAAGAACCACCCCTACCACCGGGAATAGGGGAAGCATGATCACCCTTGAATCCAGGATTTATCTCGCCTCCCGCAGCCCGCGCCGGCGCGAACTGCTGACGCAGATCGGCGTGCGCTTCGAACTGCTGATGTTCCGCGGCGTGCCGCGCGAGGATCCCGACGTCGACGAGGCGGTGCTGCCGGACGAGACCCCGGAGGACTACGTCGTGCGCGTGACGCTGGCCAAGGCCCGGGCCGGCGTGCGGCGCATCCGCGAGCGCCACCTGATCCCGCACCCCGTGCTGGCCGCCGACACGACGGTGGAGGTCGACGGCTGCGTCATCGGCAAGCCGGAGCACGAGGCCGACGCCGTGGCGATCCTGCAGCGCCTGTCCGGCCGCAGCCACCGCGTGCTGACGGCGGTGGCCCTGTCCGACGGCAAGCGGGCCGAGCACCTGCTCAATATCAGCGAAGTGCGTTTCCGCTCGCTCGAGCCCGAGGAGATCCGCCGTTACGTCGCCAGCGGCGAGCCGCTCGACAAGGCCGGCGCCTACGGCATCCAGGGCCGCGCCGCCATCTTCGTCGAGGAGATAAGGGGCTCCTATACCGGCATCGTGGGATTGCCCCTTTACGAGACGGCGATTCTTCTGCGACGCTACGGTTATCCGATATGAAAAGGGGGCGGCCATGAGCGCACTCGACCGGTTCAAGCGCATGCCCGGACAAAAGACGGAAGAGGCGGCGTCTCGATGGAGGTGGCCGGCCCGAACTTCATGACGGCCATCGAGGCCCACATCAAGTGGAAGTCGCGCCCGGAGGCCTGCACTCAGGGCTGCAATACGGCGACTGCGTGCGCGCTTGGCGAGCAGGACAAGCGCCTGCTCGCCAAGCCCTACGTGCGCCTGAGCGCCGGCACCTGATACACTCCGCTCATAGCCACGCAGAGCCGCGCAGCGGCGAACCCCCGTCACCCCCTTCCGCGGGAAGGGGGCCGGGGGGAAGACGCAAAAAATGAGCGAAGAGTTTCTGGTCAACTTCACGCCGCAGGAAACCCGCGTCGCCCTCATGCAGGGCGGCATCGTGCAGGAACTCCACATCGAGCGCACCGCCTCGCGGGGACTCGTCGGCAACGTCTACCTCGGCCGCGTCGTGCGCGTGCTGCCCGGCATGCAGTCGGCCTTCATCGACATCGGCCTCGAGCGCACCGCCTTCCTGCACGTGGCCGACATCTGGGAAGAGCGCCAGAACGGCCACGGACAGAACGGCGACGGCCCCAAGCCGATCGAGAAGATCCTCTCCGAGGGTCAGAACCTCATCGTCCAGGTGCTGAAGGATCCGATCGGCACCAAGGGCGCCCGCCTGTCCACCCAGATCAGCATCGCCGGGCGGCTGCTCGTCTACCTGCCGCAGGAGAAGCACATCGGCATCTCGCAGCGCATCGAGGGCGAGGCCGAGCGCGAGAAACTGCGCGAGAAACTGCAGCAACTGGTGCCGGCCGACGAGACGGGCGGCTTCATCGTGCGCACCATGGCCGAGAAGGCAAGCGACGAGGAGTTCGCCAACGACCTCGCCTACCTGCGCAAGACGTGGGCCGAGGCGAAGAACGCCGCCGTCAGCGCCCGCCCGCCGGCGCTGCTCTACCAGGACCTCACCCTCGGCCAGCGCCTGCTGCGCGACCTGGTGACGCCGGAAACCTCGCGCATCGTCATCGACTCGCGCGAGAATTTCCAGAAGTTGTCGACCTTCACGCAGGAATACATGCCGCAGCTGGCGGGCCTGCTCGAGCACTACACCGGCGAGCGGCCGCTGTTCGACCTGCACGGCGTCGAGGAGGAGATCCAGAAGGCGCTGGCGCGCCGCGTCGAGCTCAAGTCCGGCGGCTATCTGATCATCGACCAGACCGAGGCGATGACCACCATCGACGTGAACACCGGCGGCTTCGTCGGCCTGCGCAACTTCGACGACACCATCTTCAAGACCAACCTCGAGGCGGCGCAGACCATCGCGCGCCAGCTTCGCCTGCGCAATCTCGGCGGCATCATCATCCTCGACTTCATCGACATGGAGAGCGATGAGCACAAGGCCGCCGTGCTGGCCGAGCTGAACAAGGCGCTGGCGCGCGACCGCACGCGCATGTCGGTGAACGGCTTCACCGCGCTCGGCCTCGTCGAGATGACGAGGAAGCGCACGCGCGAGTCGCTCGCCCACGTGCTGTGCGAGCCCTGCCCGGTGTGCGGCGGCCGCGGCGAGTTGAAGACGGCGCGCACCATGTCCTACGAAGTCCTGCGCGAGCTGCTGCGCGAGGCGCGTCAGTTCAACGCGCGCGAGTACCGCGTGCTGGCCGCGCCGGCCGTCATCGACCTTTTCCTCGAGGAGGAATCCGGCTCGCTCGCCATGCTCTCCGATTTCATCGGCAAGCCGATTTCCCTCCAGGCCGAATCGGGCTACACTCAGGAACAGTTCGACATCGTCCTGATGTAGCCCTCTCCCCCGGCCCCTCTCCCGCAAGCGGGCGAGGGGAGCGCCACTCCCTCTCCCCGCCGGGGGCGGAGGCGGGGTTTCGCGAAGCATGCTTCGCGCCGCCTGAGCCGGCCGGCTGTGCAAAGCCGGCCGAGGGGCGCGGAGCGCGGGTTGGGGAGAGGGGCGCAACGGAGGAAACATGGACGCCAGCATCAGTGTCCCGCTGTGGCTGTTCGTCATCCTGGCGCTGCTCGCCGCCTGGGCGGCCGCCGTGCTGTTCCTGGCGCCGGGCATGCGCTGGTTCTTCCGCCGCCGCATCAACAACGTCATCCGGGAACTCAACACCCGCCTGCGCATCGAGCTGCCGTCCTTCAAGCTGACGCGGCGCGAGGTGCTCATCGACCGCCTCTTTCACGACGCGCGCATCCAGGCCGCCGCCGAGGCGCATGCGAAGGAGGGCGGCGAGGCGCTGGTCGACGTGCGCCGCCGCATCGATCGTTACGCGCGCGAAATCGTGCCCTCCTTCAACGCCTACCTCTACTTCCGCATCGGCTACTGGCTGGCGAAAAGCGTCGCGCGCCTGCTCTACCGCGTGCGCCTGGGCTATGCCGACGAGGCCGGCCTGGCGGCGGTCGACCCGAAGTCGACCGTGGTCTTCGTCATGAACCACCGCAGCAATATGGATTACGTGCTGGTCGCCTTCCTCGCCGCCGAGCAGGTGGCGCTCTCCTACGCCGTCGGCGAATGGGCGCGCATCTGGGGGTTGCAGGCCCTGATCCGCTCGATGGGCGCCTACTTCGTGCGGCGCAACTCGGGCGATCCGCTCTACCGCGTCGTGCTCTCGCGCTACGTCGCCATGGCCACCGAGGCCGGCGTGCCGCAGGCGCTGTTCCCCGAGGGCGGCCTCACCGTCGACGGCGCGCTGCGCCCGCCGAAGTTCGGCCTGCTCGACTACATGGTGAAATCCTTTCGTGCCGACGCCGGGCGCGACCTGGTATTCATCCCCGTCGGCCTCAACTACGACCGCGTGCTGGAGGACCGCAGCCAGCTGCTCAGGCTGGAGGCGCAGCGGCGCCGGCGCGGCCTCGCCGGCGCCGTGCTGACGACACTGACTTTTGCCGGGCGCAACCTCGGCCAGATGCTCACCGGCCGCTGGCACCGCTTCGGCTATGCCTGCGTGAATTTCGGCAGCCCCGTCTCGATGCGCAGCCATGTGCGCCAACGCGGCATCGACTTCACCGGCCTCGACGAGGCGGCGCGCAAGGAGGAAGTGGAGGCGCTCGGCCGCCGCCTGATGCAGGCCGTCGGCGGGGTGATCCCGGTGGTGCCCGTCGCGCTGGTGGCGCAGGTGTTCGGACGGGACGCCGAACGGGCGCTCTCGGAACTGGAGATCAAGTCGGCGGCCTGCGGCCTGCTGCGCGACTGGGAGGCGCTCGGCGCCCACATCTACGTTCCGCGACACGATCAGGACTACGCCATCGGCGTCGGCCTGCGCATGCTCACCCTGCGCCATATCGTCGAGGAGCGCGACGGCCTTTTCGTGCCGGTGGCGGAGAACCTGCCGGTGCTGGCCTACTACGCCAATTCCGTTGCCCACTTCGGCGGGCAGGCGCTCCGCGCGGCACCCGTCGCGCCGGCCGGAGCGGTGTCCGCCGCGGCTATTTCTTAGGCAGCCTGCCCATCAGGTAGAACTCGTCGTTCGGCCGCATGTTCATCATGTTGGCCATGCGGTTCGAGAGGCCGAAGAAGGCCGAGATGCCGCCGATGTCCCAGATGTCCTCGTCCGTGAAGCCGTGGCCGCGGAGCTGCTCGAAGTCGGCGTCGTTGATCTTCCCCGAGTCGAGGCAGACCTTCATGGCGAAGTCCAGCATCGCCTTCTGCTTCGGCGTGATGTCGGCCTTGCGGTAGTTCACCGCCACCTGGTCGGCGACGAGCGGGTTTTTCGCACGGATGCGCAGGATGGCACCGTGTGCCACCACGCAGTACTGGCACTGGTTGGCGTTGGAGGTGGCCACCACGATCATCTCGCGCTCGGCCTTGGTCAGGCCGCCCTCCTTCTCCATCAGTGCGTCGTGGTAGGCGAAGAAGGCGCGGAATTCGTCAGGACGGAGGGCCAGGGCGAGAAAGACATTGGGCACGAAGCCGGACTTCTCCTGCACCGCCAGGATGCGGGCGCGGATGTCCTCGGGGATGTCCTTCAGTTCAGGCACGGGGTAGCGGCTGATCGGGGCGTTCATGATGGTTCCTTTATGCTTGAAGAAATGATCGTACGGAGGTATTTTAGCGTCTTGTCGCACTCCACCCCGACAGGAGCACACAAACATGAGCGGACAAATCGCCGCCGATTTCGACAGCCTCGTTCCCGAAGTGCCCTTCAGCCGCCGCGACTTCCTCGTCTCCGCCCTCGGCGCCGGCTTCGCGCTGGCCGTGCAGCCGGTGATGGCGCAGACCGCCATCAGCACCGACACGCAGGGCCTCGTCGCAGGCGAGATCAGGGTCAAGGTTGCTGACGGCGAGATGGCCGCCTACCGCGCCCAGCCGGCGACGGGCTCCGACTTTCCGGTGATCCTCGTCGTCTCGGAGATCTTCGGCGTGCACGAGTACATCGCCGACGTCTGCCGGCGCCTCGCCAAGCTGGGCTACCTCGCCATCGCGCCGGAGCTCTTCGCCCGCCAGGGCGATCCGCGCAAGATCGCCAACATCCAGGAGATCCTCGGCGCCATCGTCGCCAAGGTGCCCGACGCGCAGGTGATGGGCGACCTCGACGCCTGCGTCGCCTGGGCAAAAGTCAGCGGCGGCGACACGGCGCGGCTCGGCATCACCGGCTTCTGCTGGGGCGGCCGCATCGTCTGGCTGTACGCCGCGCACAATCCGCAACTGAAGGCGGGCGTCGCCTGGTACGGCCGGCTGGTCGGGCAGGCGAGCGACCTCACGCCGAAGCAGCCGGCGGACCTGGTTGCGAACCTCAAGGCGCCGGTGCTCGGCCTCTACGGCGGCGCCGACGCGGGCATTCCGCTCGACACCGTGTGGGACATGCAGGACAAGCTGAAGGCGGCCGGCGGCAAGTCGGCGATCCACGTCTACGACGACGCGCCGCACGCCTTCCACGCCGACTACCGCCCGAGCTACCGCAAGGATCACGCCGAGGACGGCTGGAAGCGGATGCGCGAGTGGTTCAAACAGAACGGCGCGTGAAACCTCAGTTGTCGCCCCGGGCGCGGCGCAACATGTCCTCGATGGCCGCAATGACAGCTTCGGGCTTATCGCGCTGGATGTAGTGGCCCGCGCCGGGCACCTGCTCTATACGCTCGGCACCGGTCAGTTTCAGCCAGTCGCGCTGCAGTCTGCGCACCACCGTTTCGAAGCCTCCCCGCTCGGCGAGCGCAAAATTCGAGCGCACCAGGAGTCGTGCCGGCGGCAGCGGATGCCGCGCGGCATCGAGGCGGTCCAGGCAGGCTGACTGGTCGTCGAATTCCCGCCGCATGGCAGGCCCGAACAGCAGCCGCATCCCCCGGATTGTCGCCGCCATGGCGGGAGCATCGTCCTGCAGGCTGCGCCAATGTTCCGGGTGGGTTGGGTCGACCAGCACCAGGCCGGCGACTTCCTCCGGATACTGCCGGGCATAGACGTACTGGTACAGGCCGCCGAGCGAATGGCCGACCAGGACATAGGGCGGTCGCGCGCCGGCGGCGCGCAGCAAATCGTGTTGTTCTCGCGCGATGGTGCAGGGGTCGCGCGGCGTTCGCGTTGCGGAACTGGCGCCGTAGCCGAGACGGTCGTAGGCGATGGCGGCGGAACTTCGCGTCACACGTGGAAATACCGGTGACCAGACGTCGGCGCCGTCGCCGAGGCCGGACTGGAATACCACGGTCGGCGTGCCGCGACCGTCCATGCGGTAGGCGTGCGTGCCCGCCGTCGTGCCGGCGCGACGATCCGCTTCGAGCCCGGCGCAACCGGACAGCAGGCAGGCGGACAGAAGAAAGGACAGCGAGAGGCGTTTGCATCGATCCATCGGTTGCTCGTCGTATATGAAGGTCGTGCAGTATCCGCCGCGGGCAACCATCGGCATATGATTCAGGTCAAACGATGCGGCGCGCCGGGGTGGCTATACTTTCGGCATGAATCGCACCGTGGCTGCCCTCGCACATCCGCCGCCGAGCGCCCTGCGGCGACTCGATCTGGACAATCTGCGCAACGGCGCCGTGCTGTTCCTCGTCGTCTTTCATACGGCGCGTCTGTTCGACGGCGAGACCTGGCACATCAAGGATGCGGGGCATTACTTGCCTGCCGATGCGGTCGTGCGCGCGCTGAACCAGTGGCAGATGCCGATCCTGTTTTTTCTTGCCGGCATGTCGGCCTGGCTCGCGCTGGAGGGGCGCGGCATCGCTGCCTTTCTGCGCGAGCGGGTGCTGCGCCTGTTCGTGCCTTTGATTGCCGGCATAATCATCGCCGTCTATCCGCAGGTCTATGTCGAGCGTATCGCCATGGGCGCGCCCGGTCGCGCCAGCCCGATCGATTTTGCCGGCGGGCCGCTGGAATTCCTGCCTCATTTTTTCGTCTGCTGTTATCCGCAGGCGAACTTCAGCTATCACCATCTCTGGTTCATCGCCTATCTTTTCGTTTACTCTCTTGCGCTTGCACCGCTATTTGCGCTTGGTCGCACGGCGGCGGCCCGGCGTGTGCTGTGCCGCGTGGCGGAGTGGTTCGACAGCCTGCCGCGCCTGCTCGTGCTCGGCATTCCAGTTGTTGCGCTGGAGCTCTGGCTGCGGCCCGTCTTCCCGAGCACGCATGCGCTGGCCGGGGACTGGGCGAACCATGCCCATTATCTTTATCTGATTGCTGTCGGTTGGCTGCTGGCGCGGAACCCCGGCATCGCTCCGATGCTCGCGACAAAGGCCATCCCGCTCGGCGCGGTGGCCATGGCCCTGACAGCGTTTTGGCTGGCTGCGGGCGACGGGTGGGGGCGGGTCGTCGGCATGTCGATCCGCCATATCGGCGAGTGGCTCTGGCTGCTGGCCCTGCTTGGCTTGGTGCGGCGCTTTCTCGATTGCCGCATCGTGCTGCTCACCGCCTTTACGCGCTATGCGTTTCCGTTCTATGTTGCGCACCAGGCGTTTATCGTGATCCTGGGCTGGGCCTGGCTTTCCTGGAGCGCCGATCCGCTGCTCAAGTATTTCGCCGTGGCGGGATTGAGCCTGGCCGGAAGCTTGGCGTTTTGCCGACTGGCGGATACGAACCCGTTCACCCGCTTCCTCGCCGGCCTGAAGCCGCCGCGGGCCTGACGGCTACTGCGGCAGCACCAGCCGCCCGACGACTTCCAGCTTGCCGCCGGCCGCGCGCGCGACGATGATCTCCGCCTCCTTCGGCGAGATGCCGGTCAGCGCGCGGATGTTGAAGTTGTGCGTCACCAGCACGGCGTTGTAGGGCGGCTTCACCTTCGCCGCCAGCGCATTCACTTCCTTCACCAGCGCGGCTTCTCCGCCCGGGCCGGCGTTCAGCGAATTCAGCAGCGGCCACGGCTCGGGTTCCTCGCCGAAGGCCAGCCGCGCCGTCTCCTGGCAGCGGCACCACTGGCTCGAGCGCGCCGTCGTGAAGTTGATGGCGCGGAACTTGAACTGGCGACCGAGCCGGCGCGCCTCATCGCGTCCCGTTTCGGAAAGGTTGCGCTGCGTGGCGCAGTCGCCGAGCCTGAAGCCGGGCGGATCGCCGAGGCCCTCCTCGGTCGAGGCGTGGCGGATCAGCACGACGTTGCCGCCGGCCCTGAGTTTCGCCCACAGCGCCTCGTCGGCCTGCGCCGCCGGCACGGCGAGCGTCGCCAGCAGCGCGAATAGAAAACGCTTCATTCGATGACCCCCAGTTTTCCGTTGTGCGATCCCATGTACCAGAACCGGCCCTGCGCGTCGATGATGGCCTTGCGGATGCCGGTGTTCTTCGAGGGCAGATTGATAACCCGGAAGGCTTCCGTCTTCGGCTCGAACAGCGCCACCGTGTCGGTGTCGATCTCGTTGGCCCAGACGCGGCCGGCGGCGTCCACCGTCACGGCGTAGGGGCCGCCGCCGCGGCCGGCCGGCATGGCGTATTCCCTGACGATGCGGCGCGCCTGCGGGTCGACCTTGGCCAGCTTGCCGTTGCCGTACAAGGTGACCCAGAGCATGCCGTCGGGCGCCGTGGCGATGCGGCGCGGCCGCGAGCCGCTGCCGGTATCCAGGTGCGTGATCTGCCCGGTGGCCGGGTCGAGGCGCCCCAGGCTTTCCTCGCCGATGCGGCAGAACCACACCGCACCGCCCTTGTCGATTGAAAGGCCATAGGGATTGCCCGAGGTCTTGTACTCGGTGATTTTCCCCGTGGCGCGGTCGAGCCGGCCGATGCGCTGGCCGTTCTGCACGGTGAACCAGATGACGCTCGCTTTTCCTCCCGCTTCGTCGATGACCAGCGTGTGCGGATCGCCACCGGAGGGCGCGCGGTAGCTCGTGACGGCGCCGGTCTTCGGATCGAGGCGGCCGATCGTGCCGTTGCCGTTGCCGGTGTACCAGACGATGCCGTCCCCATCGACCAGCAGGCCGTGCGGTCGCGCGCCGTCTGGCAGGTTCCATTCGCGGAAGGTCTTCGTCTTCGTGTCGAAGCGGGCGATGCGGTTGCCGCTCATCACGGCGATGTAGATGTTGCCGTCCGGCCCGGGCGCCGGGTCGCGCGCGAACTTCGGCGTCGGCACCGGCCATTCCGTCACCTTGCCCTGCACCTGCGGCAGGGCGCCGGGGACGATGCCGTAGTTGGAACCTCCGGCGAGAACGGGGCCGGCGCAGGCGGCCAGCATCAGGATGACTTTTTTCATTTTGATGCCTCCATTGGGGTGCCCCATGCTATTCCCCGGGCAGGGCCGGCGCAACACGGCTTGCGCTCCGCGCCGCGCCCCGCCATAATTCAACCAAGCAACCGCTTGGTTGGCTCGCGAGTTTTCCTTGCCGCGTGCCTGCCCGAGAGGGGGGAATCCATGAACTACCGTTCGGTGTTTCGCGCCGGCCTCTTCACCGGCCAGAGCGTCGTCGTCACCGGCGGCGGCAGCGGCATCGGCCGCTGCACCGCCCACGAGCTGGCCGCGCTCGGCGCGAAAGTCGCGCTGATTGGCCGCAAGCCGGAGAAGCTGGAGGCCGTGCAGCGCGAGATCGCTGCCGCCAACGGCGGCGCCACAACTCCCGGCGGTGCCGCCACCACCCACGCCTGCGACATTCGCGACGAGGAGCAGGTCTGCGCCACGGTCGACGCCATCCTCGCCGCGCACGGCCGCATCGACGGCCTGGTGAACAACGCCGGCGGCCAGTTCCAGGCGCCGCTGCGCGACATCTCGCTGAAGGGCTGGGACGCCGTGGTGCGCACCAACCTCACCGGCGGCTTCCTCATGGCGCGCGAGTGCTTCCGCCGCTGGATGGAGCAGCACGGCGGCGCGATCGTCAACATGAGCGCCGACATGTGGGGCGGCATGCCCGGCATGGGCCACTCCGGCGCGGCGCGCGCCGGCATGGTGAACTTCACCGAATCGGCCGCCTGCGAATGGGCGGCCTCCGGCGTGCGCGTGAACGCCGTCGCGCCGGGCTGGATCGCCTCGAGCGGCTTCGAGACCTATCCGCCCGAAGTGCAGCAATGGGCGAAGACGCTGAAGAAGAAGATTCCCCTGCAGCGCTTCGGCACCGAATCCGAGGCCGCCGCCGCCATCGTCTTCCTGCTCTCGGAAGGCGCCTCCTTCATCACCGGCACGACGCTGCGCATCGACGGCGGCGTGCTCAACGCCCGCCCGACCTGGCCGCTGCAGCCGCACAAGCGCTCGAAGGCCTACAACGGCTTCCCGCTCTATGCGCCGCCGAAGTTCATGAGTGAAGAATGAAAAGCATGAACCACGGAGAGCACGGAGAACACGGAGTTATTGCTTTGTTTTTCTCCGTGTTCTCCGTGTCCTCCGTGGTGAAAGACTTTTAACCATGCCGATAATCAATAGTACGCTTGACACCTCCTCGCCCGCCTTCGCCGCCAACCGCGCAGCCTGGCTGAAACTCATTGAAGACTTCCGCGCCATCGAGCAGCGCGTGCGCGACGCCTCGGCGAAAGCGAAGCCCGTCTTCGACAGGCGCGGCCAGCTGCTGCCGCGCGAGCGCGTGGCGCGGGCGCTCGACGCCGGCTCGCCCTTCCTCGAGCTCGCCACCGTCGCCGGCTGGTGCCTCGACAATCCCGATCCGGCGAA
>JBDHRL010000062.1:0-15628 GCA_039807535.1 Rhodocyclaceae bacterium | reverse complement strand
CGTTCGGCCAGTTCCTGCCGGCGCCGTTCCGGGCCCTCGGCCGCATGGAGGTGGCGCGGGTGAATCTCCCGGCCGGCCTGCTCATCCGGGGGACGATCGTGCCGATGCCGGTGAAGGCGGTCAACGCCGGCAAGGGCCGGTACGAGCGCGGCTGACGCTTGGATTTTTGCCGAACGGGGACTATCTTTAAACAGACATGAAAATCCCGGCCAAGCAGCCGGCCCTTCCCTCACAGCCTGAAAGGATCCGTCATGAAGATCAGAACGCTCGCGTTTTCGATGTTTTTCGGCATTGCGCTGTCCGCTTCCGCACTCGCCCAGCCCGGCCCGGGCATGGGTCCGGGCGGCGGCATGGGGCCTGGCATGGGCCCGGGCATGGGGGGCGGCATGGGGGGCGGCATGGGGCCGGGCATGGGCGGGCAGCGCGGCATGCGCTTCGATTTCAACAAGAACAACACGCCCGGCTGGAGCCTGATGACGCCTGAGGAACGCGCCGCGCATCACGACAAGATGATGTCGGCGAAGACTTACGAAGAGTGCAAGGCCGCCCAGGAAGCGCAGCACAAGCTGATGGAGGGGCGCGCCAAGGAAAAGGGCCAGACCCTGCGCAACCCGCGCCAGAATGCCTGCGACCGCATGAAGGCGCGCGGTTTCTACAACTGACCCCGATCCGCATCATTCCGGCGGCCCGCATCCGGCGGGCCGTTTTTTTCGCCGTACCGCGGAGACTGACTTTTCCATGCGCGCGCTGCTCTTCGTCCTGTGCCTTGCCGCCCTGCCGCCGCCGGCCGCTGCCGCCGAGCCGCCGGCGCTGACCATCCATTACTTTCGCGCCGACGGCTGCCCGCACTGCGAGGACGCCGGCGCCTTCTTCGCGCGCCTGGCCGCCGAGGAGCCGCGCGTCGCGGTGCGCGATTACGAGGTCAGCCGCGACGCCGCCAGCCGCGCGCTGTTCCAGTCCGTGCTCGATGCCCTCGGCGTGGAGGAGGGCGGCGTGCCCTTCATCCTGGTCGGCGACCGGGCCATGCTCGGCTACCACACCGACGCCACCACCGGCGCCGAGATCCGCCGCCAGGTGGCGCGCTGCCTGGAGGCGGGCTGCCCCGACGCGCTGGAGACGATTCGCGCCGGCCGCGTCCCCGCCACGCCGCCGCGCGAAGCCGATGCCGCGCTGCTGCGTCTGCCCTTCTTCGGCGAGATCGACGCCGCCGCGCTCTCGCTGCCGCTCCTGACGGTGGCGGTGGCGGGGCTCGACGCCGTCAACCCCTGCGCCTTTTTCGTGCTGCTGTTCCTGCTCTCGATGATGGCGCACCAGAAGAGCCGCGCGCGCATGCTCGCCGTCGGCGGCATCTTCGTGCTCTTCTCCGGCCTGATGTACTTCGCCTTCATGGCGGCCTGGCTCAACCTGTTCCAGCTGCTCGGCCAGCTCGCCTGGGTGACGCTGGCGGCGGGGCTGCTCGCCGTCCTCGTCGGAGTCATCAACGTCAAGGATTTTTTCTTCTTCGGACGCGGCGTCAGCCTGTCCATTCCCGAGTCGAAGAAGCCCGGCCTGTTTCGCCGCGCGCGCGCCGTCCTCGCTGCCGAGCACCTGCCGGCGATGCTTGCCGCCACGGTGTTCCTCGCCATTGCCGCCAATTTCTATGAGCTGCTGTGCACCGCCGGCTTTCCGATGGTCTACACGCGCATCCTCACCCTCGGCGAGCCGTCCCCGTTCGTGCGCTATCTCTACCTCGCGCTCTACAACATGGTGTACGTGCTGCCGCTGGCGGCCATCGTCGTCGTCTTCGCCCGCACGCTCGGTGCGCGCAAGCTCGGCGAGCGCGAGGGGCGCCTGCTCAAGCTGCTCTCCGGGACGATGATGCTGGAACTGGGCGCGCTGCTCCTCGTCGCGCCCGAATGGCTGAGCCGCCTCGGCGTCGCCTTCGTCCTGCTGGCGGCGGCGCTCGCCGTCACCTGGATTGCCGCGCGGCTGACGCGCCGACCTGCAGGGACTGGTTGTTCGTAGGGGCGTGAAAAAGTCAGCCGCCGCAGGACGGCGAGTGGGTGCTGCCGACCCGTTGCCGTCATTCCCGCGAACGCGGGAAGCCAGCGGCGTTCGAATAAAGACACTGGATTCCGGGTTCCGCTGCGCGGCCCCGGAATGGCGGATTCTGGCCGGAAGCCCCTCGCCAGGAATGTCGCCGCCCTGCCGGGACTGACTTTTACGCCGCCCGCGTCAGTTCGGGCCGCGCCGCCGGCTCGCCGCCGCTGTAGACGTTGAGGTACTTCAGGCAGATCACGCGCAGGCAGGAGGCGATGTTCTTGTCGTTGGCGACGAGGCAGCCGTCGTGCACCTTCTCGATCAGGCGCGGCAGGGTTATCCTCGATTCGCGCGCCATGTCGTCGAGGACGTTCCAGAAGGCGCGCTCGAGCGAGATGGTGGTGCTGTGGCCGTGGATGCGGAAGCCGCGCTTCTCCGGGATGAACTCGTTGATCTGCGAGGTCGTGCAGGAACTGAACATGTGGTCCAGCACGTCGTTGATTTCAGAGTAGATATTCATGTCGGTTCCCTTTTCCTGGCGCGTTGGCAATAATTACCACCACCGCCGCTTGTGCGGCCCCTACCATGCGCAGCATACAAGAAGTGGGCCGGCTTAGGAGGCGACGATGGAGTTTTTCCGCAAGACCCTGGATCCGGTGTTCGCCATGGCGGCGATTGCCATCCTGGACATCTTCCTGTTTCTGCTGCTCGGCGCCTGGACGGTGGGCGGCGGCGAGACCATGATGACCGGGCTCATGGCCCAGGCCGTGCTCGGCGAGGACCTGATGCGCATTCCCTTCTGGAACATCGTCTTCCCGCCGCATGCCGATTACTGGAAGATCTACATCAGCCTCGGCATGTTCTTCGGCGCCTTCGTCGGCGCCGTACTCAGCAAGGAGTTCTACTGGCGCATGCCGCGCCGCGCCTCCGAGTGGCTGATGATCACCCTGGGCGGCCTGCTGATGGGCATCGGCATCCGCATGGCCTACATCTGCAACGTGTCCACCTTCTTCGGGCTGATCCCGGAGATGCAGCTGGGCGGCTACCTCGCCATCTCCGGCATCCTCGCCGGCGCCTGGGTCGGCTCGCTCATCTACAAGAAGATTCTGGAAGGTTGAGGGGAAAACATATGACACCCGTGGTCGAGTGCCTGGTCGCGTTCCTGTTCGGTTCCGTCGTGGGCCTGCTCATGCAGCGCTCGCGCTTCTGCAACACGGCGGCGCTGCGCGACGCCATCATGTTCAAGACCTACCGCAACACCAAGGCCATGCTGATGGCGATGATGATCCTCACCGTCGGCTTCACCGGCTTCATGAGCCTGGGCGCCGGCCACCCGATGCGCTTCGACGTCGGCCTCAACACCTTCGCCGGCCTGTTCCTGTTCGGCATCGGCATGGTGCTGGCCGGCGCCTGCACGGTGTCCACCTGGGTGAAGACGGGCGAAGGCAACCTGGGCGCCTTGTGGGCGCTCCTGTTCACCTTCGTCGGCATGTTCCTCTTCTCGCTGCTGTGGTCGTGGAACTGGTGGCCGCCGGCGCCGCAGACCATGACCGGCGAGCCGAACCTGCGTGCGCTGCAGCTCGGATTTTCCAACGCCAGCACGCTGCAGGAGAAGCTCGGCGTGCCGGCCATCGTCTTCGGGCTGGTGCAGTTCGCCGTCCTGCTCGCCATCTATCGCGCCATCCTGCGCCGCGAGCGCGCACAGCACGAGAAGCACGAGCAGCACCAGAAGGAATCGGAATCAGCGGAACACGCATAGGAGAAACGCCATGGGATTGTTCGGATCGAAGAAGAAGATCGAGGAAGCGGCGGGCGGCGGGGAAGCCGTGCTCTCCGACGGCAGCACGGTGCAGGTGGCGCGGCGCGTCGATTGCCGCGGCGACTCCTGCCCGCGCCCGCAGTTGATGACGAAGAAGGCCGTCAATGAAATCGGCGCCGGCGGCGTGGTGGAAGTGCTGGTGGACAACCCCTCCTCGGTCGAGGCGCTGCCGCCGATGTGCGACGAGCTCAATGCGACGCACCTGGAAACCATCAAGGACCCGGCCTGCTGGCGGGTCTACATCAAGAAAGATTGAACATGCTTGCCCGACTGCTCATGCGCCTGTTCATCGCCGCCTCGATCGTCGCCGTCGTCGGCGGACTGGGCTACGTGTACGTCAAGCCACCGGAGGGCATGCGCGTGACGCGGGAGGGCGTGCCGTACCTCTCGCCGCCGGTGACCAACCCGGCCACCGGCGAGGCGATCCCGCTCGAGCGGCTGGTGCAGCATTACAAGGGAGGCGGAAAGTGACACTGGATTTGCAGACGATTTCGCAATTGATCATGTTCTGCGTGGCCTTCGGCGCCATGGCACTGGCCTTTTTCAGCGACTCGTTATGATGAACCGCGAAAGCCTGGTGTTCTGCGGTGCTGCGCTCGCCGTCGCCCTGGCGGCGTGCGCCGCCGGCTTCAAGCTGGTCGCGCTGCCGGCCGAGACGGTCGCCGCTTCGAGGCAGCCGGCGCCGGCCGAGACCCTGCCCGATATCGATCTCGGCGGCGGCTTCGGCAAGGTGTCGGTCATCGAGCTGGTCGGCTTCTACATGGAAAATCCGCCCGCGCCGAAGGGCGGCGGCGGGGATGCCTCGCCCGCCGTGAAGCGCTTCGGCGGCTGCTGATGAAGCGTCTGGCCGTCCTCGCCGCCCTGCTGTTCGCGCTGCCCGTGCCGTACGCCGGGGCGGCGCCGGAGTTTGCCTACGTGCGCGCGGTCGCCGAGGCGCCCGGCGCGGTGGTGGTCGACGTGCGGCCGCTGGCCGCCTGCCGCGAGAAGAGCCTCACCGGTGCGCGCTGCCTGCCGGCGGAGGATTTCCTCGGGCCGCAGCGTGGCCTGCCGAGTGCGCGCGACCTGCTCTGGCTGCTCGGCACGGCGGGACTGGCGGGCGCCGAGGACGTGCTGGTGGTCGGAGCGGAGGCGCAGGCGCGCGATTTCGTCGCCGGCCTGCTCTACGTTGCCGGCCAGCGTCGCGTGCTCGTGCTCGCCGAACCCGTCGTCCGCGTGCTCGCCGGTGTCGGCGGCGCGCCCGGCCGCGAGCGCGGCATGGTCCGCGAGGCGGTGTTCGAGGCGCCGATGCGCGACGGACTGCTGCTTTTGCGCGATGAGCTGCGCGCCATGAAGGCGCCGTTGGTCGACGGCCGCACGCAGGAAGAATACTGGGGCGAGACGGTGCGCGCGGCGCGCGGCGGCCACCTGCCCGGCGCGATCAGCCTGCCGGCGCTGCAACTGCGCGCGGCGCTCGACCCGGCGGCGGCGCGGCCCGTGCTGCCGGAAGGCGGGGCCGTCGTCTACGCCCACGATGCCTACGAGGGCCTGGCCTATCTCACGCTGCTCGTCGCCGGGCACAAGGTGCCGGCGCGCCTGTATGCCGAAGGCTGGGCCGAGTGGGCTGCCGACGGCAGCCTGCCGGCGGACGCCGTGTCCCATCCCGAGAGCGCGCAGCCCGCGGCGGAGAAAAGTCAGTCGCCACAGGACGGCGGCGCTCGCTCGCCGGCGCTGCTCGCGGTAACGCTCGTCCTCGTCGCGACGGCCTTCGCCGCCGGCTGGTACTTGCGCAGCCGCAGAGCTCCCCTCGCCCCGCTTGCGGGGGCGAAGGCGGGGTTGCGCGAAGCACGCTTCGCGCCGCCTGAGCCGGCCGGCTGTGCAAAGCCGGCCGTGGGGCGCGGAGCGGGGGCCGGGGGAGAGGGGCTATCCTGATGGACATCCTCTTCCACGTCACTACCGAGGGCGGCGAGCAATTGCTGCTGCCGCTGGCGCGCGCCTGCCGCCGCGGCGGCCACGCCTTCGGCGCCTTCTTCACCCACGAGGGCGTGCGCGGGCTGCTTGATGCGGATTTGCAGGCGGCGCTCGGCGATGCCCGCGCCGTGGTGTGCGAGGAATCCTGGCACCGCTTCTGCGCCGATGCGGCCTGCCCGGCCGAGCTCGGCAGCCAGACGGTGAACAGCGCGCTGATGGGCGAGGCAAAGAAGGTGGTCAGCCTGTGAGCGAGAAGAAACTTCTTGTTTTGGCGCGGCGCGACCATGCCGAGGCGATGCGCGTGGCGGCCGGCCTGACCATCTTCGGCCATGCGGTGAGCCTGGTTTTCATGGACCGCCCGGTGGAGGAGAGTGCCGAGAACGCCGCCAACGCCGAGCTGCTGGAACTGACCGGCATCGAACCGCAGACCACCGTCGCGGCGATGGCCGAGGACCTGCCGCTGCTGGACGCCGCCGGTCTCGCCGCGGCCTTCGCCCGCGCCGACGCGGTGCTGAGCCTGTGAAGATCCTCGAACTGAACACCGGTCTGTTCCCCGACGCCCAGACCGTGACCGCCGCCCTGCGGCAAATGGAGGCGGCGCACCGCGTCACCTCCATCGATATCCGGCGCCGGGACATGGAGGACGAAGCCTGGGATCGCGTCATTGCGGCGATCCTCGGTTCCGATCTGACGATCACCATCTGAGAAGGAGACAGGAATGAAGACGTTTGTTTCGACGAGATGGGGCGCGCTGCTTGCGGCGCTGCTCTTCCTCCTGCTGTCGGCCCGCGCGGCGATGGCGAACGAGCCGCTGGTGACGGTGGACTGGCTGAAGGCCAACCTCGGCAAGCCGGGCATCGCCATCGTGGATTTCCAGCCGCCGACCGACTACCTGCGCGCCCACATTCCGGGCGCCGTGAACAGCAACTACGCCAAGGACGGCTGGCGCGAGGAACGGGCCGCCGACAAGGTGCCCGGCATGTTCCCGGAGAAGCTCGACAAGCTGCTCGCCCACATCGGCAGCCTCGGCATCGACAACGCCACCCATGTCGTGCTGGTGCCGGTCGGCATGGGCGGGCTGGACATCGGCATGGCGACGCGCGCCTACTGGACCTTCAAGGTGCTCGGCCACGACAACGTCTCCATCCTCGACGGCGGCATGGCGGCGTGGACCAAGGAGCAGGACAAGACCAAGGCCAACCCGGTGCAGGCGGGCGCGCAGAAAGCCGAGGCGAAGACCTTCAGCGCGAAACTGCGCAAGGAGATGCTGACCAGCATGGACGACGTCAAGAAGGCCATGGCGTCCGGCATTCCGCTGGTGGATAACCGACCGGAGGACCAGTTTGCCGGCATCAACAAGTTCCACGTGCCCGATTACGGCACCCTGACCGGGGCGAAGAACCTGCCGCAGGGCTGGCTGCTCGTCGATGGCGGCGGTCCGTTTCGCAACAAGTCGCAACTCGAGCAACTCTACAAGCATGCCGGCGTGCCCACCGGGGGGGAGCAGATCTACTTCTGCAACACCGGCCACTGGGCCACCATCGGCTGGTTCGTCTCCAGCGAGCTGCTGGGCAACAAGCAGGCCCGCATGTACGACGGCTCGATGGCCGAGTGGATGAAGCTCAAGGGCGGCTCGCTCGTGCGCAGGGTCCAGATCAACTGAGCGCCTGATGGGGGTGCGGGAGCGGCGTTCGCGCCGCGAAAAGGGCGGCTGACCGCGGCGCGAACGCCGCTCCCGCATCGGTTCGGAGCATGACCTTCCGCATCCTCCTGGCCCTGGCTGCGGCGGCATTTTCCGCCGCGGCCGCGGCGCAAGGGGAACACGAGCGGCGCCTCGCCGCCGAACTCGTGGTGATGGCTGGCGACCTGCGCCGCATCCAGTCGTCCGACGTATCGCCGCCGCACCGTGAAGGCCTGCGCGCCCGCCTGGCGGGCGCGCTTTCCTCGCTTCCCCTTCTGCTGCGCCGCGCCGGTGCCGATTCCTCCGGCGTGCCCAGGCTGCGCGCCGATTTGGCAAAGCGCGACTGGCGGGCGCTTGCCGCTGGCCTCGACGCCCTGATAAAGCAGCATCCCTTCGAAGCGGGTGCGCTGCTGCCGCGCGCGGCCACACCCGAGCGGCTGCGCCTCGGCGAAGCCATCCATCGCCAGGCCTGCGCCGGCTGCCACGACGCGCCGGCCGCCGACACGGCGCTGCCGGCCCTCAACCTCGCCGCGCAGGCGCGCAGCCAGCCGCGCGCGGAATTCGCCGCGCGGCTGCTGCTCGGCGTGCGCGGCGACCGCAGCACCGCCTGGCGCAATCCCTTCAGCGATCTGGAGCTGGCCGCGCTGATGGCTTATCATGAAAGTGCAGCCGCGAAGTGAAATGGCGGGTTTCCGGGGACTTTCGCAAAGGAGGAGACATGAAACGCACAACGCTCATCGGTACCGCGCTGGCGCTCGCGCTGGCGTTCGGCACGGCCGCCGCACAGGAGGCCACCTACAACATCCGCGCCCTGGCGCCGGAGACGGCGCTGAAGGCGGCGCAGGCGGCGCTGAAGTCCTGCCGCGACGGCGGCTACCAGGTGGCGGTGGCGGTGGTGGATCGTTCCGGCCTGACGCAGGTCATGCTGCGCGACCGCTATGCCGGCGCGCACACGCCGAAGACGGCCATCGGCAAGGCGTGGACGGCGGTGAGCTTCCGCAGCAACACCTCGGCCCTGGTCGACGTCACCCAGCCGGGCAAGCCCTCCAGCGGCATCCGCAACCTGCCCAATGTGGTGATGCTCGGCGGCGGCATGCTGATCGAGGGCGGCGGCGCCACCTTCGGCGGCATCGGCGTTTCCGGCGCGCCCTCCGGCGATGCCGACGACAAGTGCGCCAAGGCCGGCATCGACGCCATCAGAGACGCGCTGGAGTTGTAAACCCCTTCGGCCTGACGCGGCGTCAACCGCGGCGTGAATTATCATGGGCCGATCATGCCCGATCGGCCCTGGAACATCCTGGTACTGTGCACCGGCAACTCGGCGAGGAGCCTCCTCGCCGAGGCGCTGTTCAACGCCCTCGGCAGCGGCCGTGTGCGCGCCCGTTCCGCCGGCAGCAGGCCGGCCGGGCAGGTGAACCCCTTCGCGCGGGAGCTGCTCGTGGCGCAGGGCCTCGACACCGCCGGATTGCGCAGCAAGGGCTGGGACGAATTCGCAGCGCCGGGCGCGCCCGAACTCGATCTCGTCGTCACGGTGTGCGGCCATGCCGCCAACGAGACCTGCCCGGCGTGGCCGGGGAATTTCCTGCGCGCCCACTGGGGCGTGGATGACCCCGCCGCGGTGGAGGGCAGCGACGACGACAGGCGCGCCGCCTTCATGAAGGCCTACGCCCTGCTCGCCGAGCGCATCCTCACCTTCCTCAGCCTGTCCTTCGAGACGATGGACCGCGCCGAGCTGCAACGCCATCTCGACGAGATCGGCCGTGCCGGCGCCGCCGCCGACGTGCCGGGTGCGGCCGAACTGCGGATGGAGGACAGATGATCCCGAAACCGAAAATCGCCGTCACGCGCCAGGTCTTCGAGGAAACGCTCGACTTCCTGCGCGGGCATTGCGAGGTGGACGCCAACCAGGACGACACGTCCTGCGAGGGGGCCGCGCTGGCGGCGCGGCTCGCCGACCAGGACGGCGCGCTGGTCCTCGCCAGCGACCGCATCGACGCCGCGCTGGTGGCGGCCTGCCCGCGCCTGAAGGCCGTCTGCAACATCGGCGTCGGCTACAACAACATCGACGTCGAGGCCTGCACGCGGGCCGGCATCATGGTGACCAACACGCCGGAGGTGCTCAACGACACCACGGCGGACATGGCCTTCGCCCTCGTGCTGGCCGCGGGGCGGCAGGTGGTGCGGGGCGATGCCTACGTGCGCCAGGGCCGCTGGCAGCGCTGGCGCTTCATGGACTGGCTCGGGCCCGACGTGCATCACGCCACGCTGGGCATCCTCGGCATGGGGCGCATCGGCCAGGCGGTGGCGCGCCGTGCGCGCGGCTTCGAGATGAACGTCCTCTACCACAACCGCAACCGCCTGCCGCCGCAGGCCGAGGCCGATTGCGCCGCACGCCACGTCGGCAAGGAGGAGCTGCTGCGGCAGTCCGACTACCTCGTCCTGCTGCTGCCCTATTCGCCCGCGACGCACCACTGCGTCGGCGCCGCCGAGCTGGCGCTGATGAAGCCGACGGCCTGGCTGGTGAACATCGCCCGCGGCGGCATCGTGGACGATGCGGCGCTGCTCGCGTGCCTCGCCCGCGGCGGCATCGCCGGCGCCGCGCTCGACGTCTTCGAGAACGAGCCGAACGTGAACCCCGGCTTCTTCGCGCTCGACAACGTCGTCCTCACGCCGCACATCGGCGGCGCCAGCCGGGACACGCGCTTGAAAATGGCCATGCTGGCCGCGCGCAATCTGGTCGCTGCGCTCTCCGGCGATGCGCCGCCGAATCTGCTCAATCCGGCCGCCCGCCGCTCATGACGCCATCCGGACTCACTCCGCAACAGAAGCGCCTGCGCACCACGGTGCTGCTGCTCGCCATCGGCGCCTACCTGCTGTCCTTTTTTCACCGTGTCGCGCCGGCGGCCATCGCGCGCGACCTCGCCGCCGCCTTCGAGACCAGCGCCGCCTCGCTCGGCGTGCTGGCGGCGACCTATTTCTATGTCTACACGGTGATGCAGATTCCCACCGGCGTGCTCGCCGACACGCTGGGGCCGCGCCGCATCCTCACCCTCGGCGGCATTGTCGCCGGCGCCGGATCGATCCTCTTCGGCCTGGCGCCGGGCTTCGATCTGGCCGTGATCGGCCGCACCCTGGTCGGCCTCGGCGTTTCGGTGGCCTTCATCGCCATGCTCAAGCTCATCGCCGTCTGGTACGAGGAGAGTCGCTTCGCCACGCTCACCGGGGCCGCCATGTTCATCGGCAACCTCGGCTCGACCGCGGCCGGCGCGCCGCTCGCCTGGGCGGCGCAGGCCGCCGGCTGGCGCGCGGTGTTCGTCGTCGTCGGCATCCTCTCGCTCGCCATCGGTGTGGCTTCCTGGTTCCTGGTGCAGGACCGGCCCGGCGAGAAGGGCGCTCCCGCGCCGAAGGGCGTGAAGTCCGATCGCACCGTCTGGCTCGGCGCGCTCCTCGAGGTGATGCGGAACCGGGCGACCTGGCCCGGTTTCTTCGTGAATTTCGGCGTCGCCGGCAGCCTTTTCTCGTTCGCCGGCCTGTGGGCCGTGCCCTACCTCACGCAGGTGCACGGCCTGACGCGCGCCGCCGCCTCCAACCATGTCAGCGTGTATTTCCTCGGCTTCGCCGTGGGCTGCGCGGTCATCGGCCGGCTTTCGGACGGCATGGGCAAGCGCAAGCCGCTGATGGTGGGCGGTGCGGTGTTGCATGCGTTCGGCTGGTGGATCTGGATCGCTTCCGGCCCGCTGCCGCCGGCCCTGACCTACGTCCTCTGCGGCGCGATGGGCCTGCTCACCGCCAGCATGACCTTGTCGTGGGCCTGCGCCAAGGAGGTGAATCCGCCGCTGCTCTCCGGCATGGCGACCAGCGTGGTGAATGTCGGCGTCTTCCTCGGCCCGGCCATCCTGCAGCCGCTGGTCGGTTGGTTCATGGACCGCGCGTGGACCGGCGCCATGGCCGAAGGCGCCCGCCTGTATCCGCCCGAGGCCTACGCCACCGGGCTTACCCTGCTTGCTGCGGCCGCCGCCTGTGGTGCCGCCGCCACGTTCTTCGTGCGCGAGACCGGCTGCCGCAACATCTGGCAGCGTAAAGTTTAGAACTGAACATATAGAGCCGGGTTATCGGCCCATTGCATACGCAATTGCAGGGCCGCAAACCGCCGCAGGATAATGGTGCATCCGCCGCGCCTTGCGGCGAGGAAAACAACAGGAGGAGATTCAGATGGCACATGTCGTGATCATGGGTGCCGGCATCGGCGGTTTGCCGGCGGCCTTCGAGCTGCGCGAGGCGCTGCGCAAGGAGGACCGCGTCACCGTCGTTTCCAACACGCCGAAATTCCACTTCGTCCCGTCCAATCCCTGGGTGGCCGTCGACTGGCGCAAGCGCGACGACATCGAACTTGATCTGGCCACCATCCTCGGCCGCAAGGACATTGACTTCTCGCCTGTCGGCGTCAAGCGCGTGCAGCCCGAGCAGAACCGGCTCGAGCTGGGCGACGGCAACCTGCTGGAATACGACTACCTCGTCATCGCCACCGGCCCGAAGCTCGCCTTCGACGAGATCGATGGTCTGGGGCCGGCCGGGCACACCCAGTCGATCTGCCACGTCGATCATGCCGTCGCGGCGGAAAAGGCCTGGAGCGAATTCGTCAAGGACCCCGGCCCGATCGTCGTCGGCGCCGTGCAGGGCGCTTCCTGCTTCGGTCCGGCCTACGAGTACGCCGCGATCATGGACACCGACCTGCGCAAGCGCAAGCTGCGCGACAGGGTGCCGATGACCTATGTCACTTCCGAGCCCTACATCGGCCACCTCGGCCTGGGCGGGGTGGGCGATTCGAAGGGCATGCTGGAATCGATCTTCCGCGAGCGCCACATCAAGTGGATCTGCAACGCCAAGACCACCCGGGTCGAGGCCGGCAAGATGTACGTCACCGAGCACAACGAGGACGGCACGCCGAAGAAGGAGCACGTCCTCGACTTCAAGTACGGCATGATGCTGCCCGCCTTCAAGGGCGTCGACGCGGTCTTCGGCATCGAGGGCCTGACCAACCCGCGCGGCTTCATCGTCGTCGACCCGCACCAGCGCAACCCGAAGTACAAGAACATCTACTCGGTCGGCGTCTGCATCGCCATCGCGCCGCCGGAGCCGACGCCGGTGCCGACCGGCGTGCCGAAGACCGGCTACATGATCGAGTCGATGGTCACCGCCACGGTGCACAACATCCGCGCCGGGATCGACGGCAAGGAACCCTACGAGAAGGCGACCTGGAACGCGGTGTGCCTTGCCGATTTCGGCGACACCGGCGTGGCCTTCGTCGCCCTGCCGCAGGTGCCGCCGCGCAACGTGAACTGGTTTTCCGAGGGCAAGTGGGTGCACCTCGCCAAGATCGCCTTCGAAAAGTATTTCCTCAACAAGATGCGCAAGGGGACGTCCGAGCCGGTGTTCGAGAAGATGGTCATGAACGCGCTCGGCATCATGAAGCTGAAGCGCTGAGCGGTGTGCGGCGTTCGCCGGGCTGCCCCGGGGACGTCGCGGCCAACTGCACGGAGCCGCGAAGCGGCGAACCGTCGTCGCTCCTTTGTCGCGGGAAGGGGGCCGGGGGAGGGCCTTACTGCATCAGCTCGATCTTCTCGCCCTTGGCGCGCCGCGCCGCGGCGCGCGCCTCGACGAAGCGCTGGAACTCGGGCTGCTTTCCGTAGGCGCCCGACGCGACGTAGTCGAGCGAGGAGGAGAGGTGGAAAGGGCGCTGGTAGCCTTCGACGCGGAACACCTCGCGCCCCGCCGCGTCGAAAAAGACCAGGCTTGGCGTGTAAGCGATGTTCAGCTTGCGCGCCCAGTCGCGCATCGGCAGGGATTTGCCGTCCGGCGTCTTCAGCGCCTCGGCCGAGGCGATGTCCACCCGCGCCGCGCGGAAGCGCCGGAGCAGCGCCGCCACCTCCGGCCGCGGGAAGCCCTCGGCGTGCATCTCGTCGCAGCCCGCGCACATTTTCTGTTCGAACAGCACCAGCGTCGGCCTGGTGTCGCGCTTCGACAGATCCAGCGGCGCCCGCAGGAGCCAGGGCGCGTCGTGCAGCCGTCCGCTCGCCGGCGCCGGTTCGCGCGAGAGCAGGTAGTCGGTATAGGCCTGTTTCTTCTCCAGGCGGCCGCCGGCGTAATCGAGCGCGACGTGGAACTGGTGCGGCGGCACGTAGCCGTTCAGGCGCAGCGCCGTGCCGCCCTGTTCGTCCAGCATGAGCAGGGTCGGCGTGAACTGCACGCGCAGCCCCCGGGCGAAGGCCTTCTCGGTGGTGGCCTTGCCGGCGAGGTCGGTCACCTCGCGGTCGCCCCACAGGTTCACCGCGATCACGTCGAAGTGCCTGCGCGTTTTGTCGGCGATGGCCTTGTCGCCAAAGTTCTCTCGCAGCAGCTTGGCACAGTAGGGACAGCCGTCCTGGTAGAAATAGAGCATCAGGCGGCGGCCGGCCCTGGCCGCGTCGCGGACGTCCTCGCGAATGTCGAGAAAGGATTCCTTGAACCAGGCCGGCGGCTCGTGCCAGCCGAGGCCGGCCTGGCCTGGTGCCGGGGCAGCCGGGGGGTCGGTGGCCAGGGCCGGGGCGGCGATCAGCAGCCAAATCGAACACAGCAGGGCGCGCATGTCTGTCCTCCTTGACGCATATTATGGACGCAGCAGGCGCCGCCGGCTTGCCGGCGTTGACAATAATATAAGAAAACACTAATATACAACCCATGCCAACCAAACAAGCTTATCTGCTGCTGGCCGCCGTCCTGCCGGGACTGACTTTTGCCCAAGCCGCGCCGCCGGCCATGGCCACGGTCGAATTGCGCGAGATCGAATCGACCTATCCTGCCGAGGCCGTCGTCGAGGCGGTGAAGCAGGCCACCATCGCCGCCCAGGTGCCGGGCCGCGTGATCGAGGTGCGCGCCGACGCCGGCGACACGGTAAGGCGGGGCCAGCTCCTCATGCGCATCGATGCGCGCGAGGCCGCCGAGAGCCATGCCGCCAGCCAGGCCGCGCTCGTCAATGCGCAGGCCAACTATGAGCGCATGAGGAACCTGCAGGCACAGAAGTTCGTCAGCCAGGCCGCCCTCGACAAGGCCGAGGCCGACTACCGGGCGGCGCGGGCCGGCAGCGGCGCCACCGGCGTGGCGGTGAGCTACGCGACCATCGTTTCACCGCTGACGGGTCTCGTCGCCCAGCGCCACACCGAGGCCGGCGAGATGGCCACCCCGGGCAGGCCGCTCATCACGGTGTACGACCCGAAGGGCCTGCGCGTCACCGCCAGCATCCCGCAGTACAAGCTGGCCGAGGTGCGCACCCGCCTGCGCGCCAAGGTCGAATTCCCCGAGGCCGGCAAGTGGGTCGATGCCACCCGGGTCGAGGTGCTGCCCGCCGCCGACCCGCGCACCCACACCGTGCAGGCGCGGGTGTATCTGCCCGACAACCCGCCCGGCATCATTCCCGGCATGTTCGCCCGCGCCCACTTCGTCACCGGAACCGCGAAGAAGCTGCTGGTCCCCGCCGCGGCCGTGCTGCGACGGGGCGAGGTGACGGCGGTGTACGTCATCGACGAGAAGAACGCGGCGCGCCTGCGCCAGGTGCGGCTCTCCGAGCCCCTGGCCGGCGGTTTTCATGAAGTGCTGGCGGGGCTTTCCGCCGGCGAAAAGGTTGCACTCGATCCGGTCAAGGCGGGTATCGTCGCCCGGCCGGCGAACTAGCGCCATCCCCGCGGAAGCGGGGATCCGGGGTCGGCGCATGACTTCTGGATTCCCGCTTCCGCGGGAATGACAAGTTGGTCTGTGAGCGCAGGGATTCAAACGGGGCAGGGGTTTCCTCCCTCCTCCTTCCTCTGATCCCGTCCCTGCGCTCCTTTTATTCACTCCCCTCTCCCGCAAGCGGGAGAGGGGCCGGGGGAGAGGGCAAAAACCAGCCCCTCTCCCTATCCCTCTCCCCGCGTGCGGGGAGAGGGGACAAAAAGCTGTCTCTCCCCGCGTGCGGGGAGAGGGGACAAAAAGCTGTCTCTCCCCGCCTGCGGGGAGAGGGGACAAAAAGCTGCCTCTCCCCGCACGCGGGGAGAGGGGACTAAACAGGTAAACAATGGGCATCTCCGGAAAAATCGCCGCTCTGTTCCAGCGCTCGCAGATGACGCCGCTCATCGCGCTGATCGCCTTCC
>JBDHRL010000061.1:0-16447 GCA_039807535.1 Rhodocyclaceae bacterium | reverse complement strand
CTCTCCATCATCAACGGCGACCGCCCGCGCGTCATGCCGATGGTGCTCGGCCACGAGGCCGCCGGCATCGTCGAGGAATGCGGGCCGGGCGTCACCGATCTCAAGCGCGGCGACAGCGTCGCGCTGGTCTTCGTGCCGAGCTGCGGCCATTGCGTGCCCTGCATGGAGGGGCGCCCCGCCCTGTGCGAGCCGGGCGCGGCGGCCAACGTCGCCGGCACGCTGCTCGGCGGCGGGCGCCGCGTGCATCGCGCCGACGGCTCGCTGCTCAACCACCAGGTCGGCGTCTCCTGCTTCGCCGAGTACGCCGTGGTTTCGCGCGGCACGCTGGTGAAGGTCGATCCGGAATTGCCGGCGGACGTCGCCGCGGTGTTCGGCTGCGCCGTGCTGACCGGCGTCGGCGCCGTCATCAATTCGGCGCGCATCCCGCTCGGCGCCACGGTGGCGATCATCGGGCTGGGCGGCGTCGGCCTCGCCGCGCTGCTCGGCGCGCATGCCGCCGGCGCGCGCCAGATCGTCGCCATCGACCGCATCGACGACAAGCTCGGGCGCGCCTATGCGCTCGGCGCCACGCACGTCTTCAACGCCGACGATCCGGATCTGGTGGCGCAGGTGAAGGCGGCGACGCACGGCGGCGTCGAGTACGCCATCGAGGCGGCGAGCTCGGTGGATGCGCTGGAGATGGCCTACCGCATCACGCGGCGCGGCGGCACTACGGTGACCTGCAGCCTGCCGCACCCCGACCACCGCTTTCAGCTGCAGGCGGTGAACCTGGTGGCGGAGGAACGCACGATCAAGGGCAGCTACCTCGGCTCCGCGGTGCCGGCGCGCGACATCCCGCACTACATCGCGCTCTACCACGCCGGCAAGCTGCCGGTGGACAAGCTGATCACCTCGCGGATTGCGCTCGACGACATCAACGCCGGCTTCGACCGCCTCGCGGCGGGCGAGGCGGTGCGCCAGGTGATCGTCTTCTGAGCGGCGGCGTCCGCCCGCTTACTTGCGGCTGTGGCGCGCGGTGATGGCCGCCCGGGCAAGTTCGTTGGCGTTGATCATGAAGCCGACCATCGCCGCCGGAGCGTTCTCGTCCAGTTCGATCTTGTCGATCTTCAGGGCGTGCACCGTAAATACGTAGCGATGCGGCCGGTCGCCCTTGGGCGGGCAGGGACCGCCCCATCCCGGCTTGCCGAAATCCGTGCGGCCCTGCACGGCGCCCGCGGGCATCTTGCCGGATGCCGGATCGCTGGCGCCGGCTTCCAGGCCGCGCGTGTCGGCGGGCAGGTTGAACACCACCCAGTGCCACCAGCCGCTGCCGGTCGGCGCGTCCGGGTCATACACCGTCACGGCGAAACTCCGGGTGCCCCTCGGCGGATGTTTCCAGACCAGGGCCGGCGACAGGTTGGTGCCTTCGCAGCCGAAACCGTTGAAGACATGCACCTCGGGTATCTGCCGCGCGGGCTTGATGTCCGGGCTGTCGACCAGCAGCTTGACGGCGTGCGCGGCAAGGGGCGCGGAGAGGGAGATGGCCAGACCCAGGGCGACGGGAAATTTTTTCATGGCGTATTCTCCCGTCAGGCCTTGCTGTAGACCTGCGCGCCGGCCCTGACGAACTCCACCGCTTTTTCTTCCATGCCCTTGTGCAGGGCTTCGCTTGCCGTGACGCCCTGTGCGGCGGCGTAGTCGCGCACGTCCTGGGTGATCTTCATCGAGCAGAAGCGCGGCCCGCACATCGAGCAGAAGTGCGCCTGCTTGGCGCCTTCCTGCGGCAGCGTCTCGTCGTGGAATTCGCGCGCCTTGTCCGGATCGAGACCGAGGTTGAACTGGTCGTCCCAGCGGAACTCGAAGCGCGCCTTCGACAGCGCGTTGTCGCGGATCTGCGCGCCCGGATGGCCCTTGGCGAGGTCGGCGGCGTGGGCGGCGATCTTGTAGGCGATGATGCCGTCCTTGACGTCGTCCTTGTCGGGCAGGCCGAGGTGCTCCTTCGGCGTCACGTAACAGAGCATGGCGGTACCCAGCCAGCCGATCAGCGCCGCGCCGATGGCGCTGGTGATGTGGTCGTAGCCGGGCGCGATGTCGGTCACCAGCGGGCCGAGCGTGTAGAAGGGCGCCTCCTTGCAGTATTTCAACTGCAGCGCCATGTTTTCCTTGATGAGGTGCATGGGCACGTGGCCGGGGCCCTCGATGATGGTCTGCACGTCGTGCCGCCAGGCGATGTCGGTGAGCTCGCCCAGCGTTTCGAGCTCGCCCAGCTGCGCCGCGTCGTTGGCGTCGTGGATGGAGCCCGGGCGCAGGCCGTCGCCGAGCGAGAAGGCAACGTCGTAGGCCTTCATGATCTCGCAGATGTCCTCGAAGTGCGTGTAGAGGAAGTTTTCCTTGTGATGGGCGAGGCACCACTTGGCGAGGATCGAGCCGCCGCGCGAGACGATGCCGGTCAGGCGTTGCGCGGTGATCGGCACATAGCGCAGCAGCACGCCGGCGTGGATGGTGAAGTAGTCGACGCCCTGTTCGGCCTGTTCGATCAGCGTGTCGCGGAAGATCTCCCAGGTGAGCTCCTCGGCGATGCCCTCGACCTTCTCCAGCGCCTGGTAGATCGGCACCGTGCCGATCGGCACCGGCGAATTTCTCACGATCCACTCGCGCGTCTCGTGGATGTTCCTGCCGGTGGACAGATCCATCACCGTGTCGCCGCCCCAGCGGATCGCCCAGGTCATCTTCTCGACTTCCTCCTGGATGCTGGAGCCGAGCGCCGAGTTGCCGATGTTGGCGTTGATCTTCACCAGGAAATTGCGCCCGATGATCATTGGCTCGGCTTCCGGGTGGTTGATGTTGGCGGGGATGACGGCGCGTCCGCGCGCCACTTCGTCGCGCACGAATTCGGGCGTGATGACCGCGGGGATGGCGCCGCCGCGGGCATCGCCCGGATGCTGGCGCAGCAGCAGTTCGGAGAGGCCCTCGCGCTTCTGGTTCTCGCGCAGGGCGATAAACTCCATCTCCGGCGTGACGAGGCCGCGCCGCGCGTAGTGCATCTGCGAGACGTTCATCCCCGGTTTGGCGCGGCGCGGCTTGCGCTGCAGCTCGAAGCGCAGCACGTCCAGGCCGTGATCGGCGGCGCGCGTGCGGCCGTAGTCGGAGGACAGTCCGGGCAGCGCTTCGCTGTCGCCGCGCTCCTCGATCCACTGCTGCCGCAGTGCCGGCAGCCCCTTGCGGATGTCGATCTTCACCTGCGGGTCGGTGTAGGGGCCGGAGCAGTCATAGACGCAGATCGGCGGGTTCGGCTCGCTGCCGCTGGTCGTCGGCGTGTCGGCGAGCGTGATCTCGCGCATCGGCACGCGGATGTCCGGGCGGCTGCCGCTCACATAGATTTTGCGCGACTGCGGCAGCGGCGCGACGGCGGCCGCATCCACGTGGGCATCGTGGGCGACGAATTGTTCCTTGGCGTTCATGGTGTTCCTCCGCAGGGCCGCCACAAGGAGGAGCGGCCAAGTCTTCGAGCGGGCGCGGCCCGCAAACAATCATCAGCCCCTTCCACGGGAAGGGAGCGGGGGAAGGGGCAATACTCCTTCCGTGGGTGGGGAATGCGAGGAAGGAAAGTGACTGGCGCTTCCCTACGACGGCGTTACCCGTACAGGTTCAAAGGGTTTGTCTCACCCGTCCGGCCCGAGTCGCCCCGGTCCGGACAGGACCCCCAGCAGGAGGCCAAGTTAAAGCAAAGCAGGGCCGTTTGCAAGCACCGCAAACGGCCCTGCCGGCGCACATTTCTCAGCCCAGATCGATCGGGACGAAAATCCTGGCGTCGCCGCGCTGCACGAGAAGGGCGACATGCTTGCCTGCCTTGGCGGCGAGGGTGCGCAACTGCGCCGCGTTTTTGATCGGCTCGCCATTGAGCGACAGGACAATGTCGCCCGGCAGTATGCCGGCGCGCGCCGCGGCGCCGGCGGCCTCCTCGACCAGCAGCCCGTCGCCCGAGCCGGCCTGCCCCCGCTCGTCGGGGGTGAGCGGCCGCACCGAGAGGCCGAGGCGTCCCTGCGTGGCGGGGCTGTCGTTCGTCGCGACCTTGTCGTCCTGCAACTGCCCCACCGTCACGACGATCTCGCGGGTGCCGCCCTTGCGCCATATTTCAAGTTTCGCGGCGGATCCCGGTTTCAGGTCGGCGACCAGCGGCGGCAGCTGGTTCGAGCTGGCGATCTCCTCGCCGTTGAGCTTGAGGATGATGTCGCCTGGCGCAAGACCGGCGCGCGCCGCGGGACTGCCCTCGGCCACCGAGCCGACCAGCGCGCCGGCGGGTTTCTTCAGGCCGAAGGAGTCGGCGAGCGACGGGCTCACTTCCTGGATGCCGACGCCGAGCCGGCCGCGCTCGACCTTGCCGCTCCTGACGATCTGCTGCTCGACCTTGAGCGCCACGTCGATCGGAATCGCGAAGGACAACCCCTGATAGCCGCCGGTGCGGCTGTAGATCTGCGAGTTGATGCCGATCACTTCGCCGTTCATGTTGAACAGCGGCCCGCCCGAGTTGCCCGGGTTGACCGCGACGTCGGTCTGCAGGAAGGCGACATAACCTTCGTCGGGCAGCGAGCGCGACTTGGCCGAGACGATGCCGGCGGTGGCGCTGTTCTCGAAGCCGAACGGCGAGCCGATCGCCAGCACCCATTCGCCGACCTGCGTTTGGGCCGGATCGCCCAGCTTCACGGTCGGCAGGTCCTTGGCGTCGATCTTCACCACGGCGACGTCGGAAGGCTTGTCGATGCCGAGCACCCTCGCCTTGTATTCCTGCTTGTTCGTCAGCTTGACGGTAACCTCGTCGGCGCCGTTCACGACATGCGCGTTGGTGAGGATCAGCCCGTCCGGCCGGACGATGAAGCCCGAGCCCTGGCCGCCGATCGGGGCCTCGCCCTGCGGAGCGGGCACGCGGAAGCGCTTGAAGAACTCATAGAAGGGATCGCCCGGATCCACGCGCGGGAAAGGCGCCCCGGTGGCCGCCGTCTTCACGGTGCCCGAGACGCTGATATTGACAACGGCCGGGCCGTATTGCGCAACGATGTTGCTGAAGCCCGGCATCGCCGCCGTGCCGGCGGCGGCTGGCGGCGCGGCGGAGGCTGCCCGGGTTGGCGCGAGGGCGTGCGCCGGGGAAATCGTCTCCGCGCCGAACCGTCCATAGCCGGCGGCAAGCAGGGCGATGACGCTCGCGGCGAGCAGTGCCTGTTTCAGGGTCTTGATCTGCATGGTCGTCTCCTTTCGTTTCGCGAAGCACCTTGCCTCGCAACGAGACCACCATACGGCCGCGATACTTAAGACTGACTTAAGGGCGGGAAGGAGACGCGCACGCGCAGGCCGCCAGCATCCGCCTCGCCCAGGCTGACCGTTGCGCCATGGCGCTCGGCAATTGTCCTGACGATGGCCAGGCCGAGGCCGCTGCCGATCACGCCTGCCTCCTCCCCGGTGTCGCGGCGGTAAAAGCGGCCGAACACCCGCTCCCGCTCGCCGGCCGGTATGCCGGGGCCGCTATCGCTAACTTCCAGGACAGGGTGGCCGTTGTCCTCGCCGACCGCCACGTCGACCTTGCCGCCGTGTGGCGTGTAGCGCACGGCATTGCCGATCAGGTTGGCCATGAGGACGTGCAGCGCCCCGGCGTTGCCCAGGACGCAGATCCCTTCCTCGGCAAGGGACAGGCCGAGATCGACCTGCCGGTCTTCGGCCAGCGGCACATGGTCGGCGATGGCAGAACGTGCCGCCTCGGCCAGCCGTACCGGTTCGAATGGGTACTCTCCCGCGCCAGGTTCCTGGCGGGCCAGCGTGAGCAGCTGGCTGACCGCATGGCTGGCGCGTTGCAGCCCGTGTTTCAGCTCGGCCATGGCGGCGGCGCGATCCGTTTCGAGGGTCGCCTTCTCGACGAGTTGCGCCTGCAGTTGCAATGCGGCGAGCGGCGTGCGCAACTCGTGCGCGGCATCGGCGACGAAGGCGCGTTGCGTCTCCAGTGCCGAGGTCAGGCGCTCCAGCAGATGGTTCAGGGCCCGCAGCAGCGGTTGCACTTCTTCGGGGACGTTTTCCTCGCGCAGCGGATCGAGCGAACTTGGGCTGCGCGCGAGCACGGACTGCGTGATGCGATCGAGCGGCCGCAGGCCGTACCGGATGATGAGCCAGACCAGCATCCCGAGAACGGGCAACAGGACGAAGAAGGGCGTCAGCGTGCGCAGCGCCGCGGCGGCGGCGAGGTCGCGCCGCACGCCCAGGGGCTGCGCCACCTCGATGGTCTGGTCGCGGGACTGGATGGCGAACAGCCGCCAGGCGCCTTCCGGCGTGTTGACGGTCGAGTAGCCGAGCCGGGCCAGTTCCGGCAGCGCGTGGTGGGGGCGCGAATAATAGACGGTCACGCCGGCGCGGTCCCAGACGCGGATGACGAAATCGAAATCCCCGGCGCCGGGGATTTCGACGGGCAGCGTGCCCCGGAAATCCTGGTCGCGCAGCGACAGGGCGATCTGGCGCAGGTGGTAATCGAAGACCTCGTTGAGCTCGTCCCGGGCGACGCGGTAGGTCACCGAGGCGGCGAGCAGGATGGCTGCGCCCATCGTACCCATCAGGGCCAGCAGCAGGTTGCGCCGGATCGATCTCACGGCGTCCTCGGCACCATGTAGCCCACGCCGCGCACGTTGCGGATCCACTCCACACCCAGCTTGCGCCGCAGCGAATGGATGTGCACCTCGACGGCATTGCTCTCGATTTCCTGTCCCCAGCCGTAGAGGCGTTCCTCGATGCGGGCGCGCGACAGCGGCACGCCGGGCTGCTCCATCAGCGCCTGCAGGAGGGAGAATTCGCGCGCCGACAGGCTTGCCGGCGCACCGTCCAGAAAGACCTCGTGCGTGGCGGGATTCAGCGAAAGGCGTCCGCATTCGATGACGGGTTCGGCACGGCCCGCGCGCCGCCGGAGCACGGCGCGGATGCGTGCCGCCAGCTCGTCGAGATCGAAGGGCTTGACCAGGTAGTCGTCCGCCCCCGCATCCAGTCCCCTGACGCGATCCGTCACGGAATCGCGCGCGGTGAGGATGAGCACCGGCATGTCGCTCCTTTTCCGGCGCAGTGCGGCCAGCACGTCGAGGCCGCTCTTGCGCGGCAGCCCGAGATCGAGCAGCGTCATGGCGTAGGAGCCGTTCCCCAGGGCCAGCTCGGCGGCCTGGCCATCGGGCACCCAGTCGACCGCATAGCCTTCCTGCATGAGGCCTTTCTGCACGCTCTTCCCGATCATGGGATCGTCTTCCACCAATAGCAGTCGCATATCTTTGCCCTGTATGGCTTAAGGCCGGGTTAACCGTCGGATTGCCCTGACATGGTACTCGGTGCAGGTTTCCCTGAAGTCGCCACCGATTACAAGAGACCATTGACACAGAAAGACGGATATAATAAATTACTGACTGGTCAGTAATTATTGAACCTCGTGTATGGACCTGTCGCATGCAGGTCGGGCTTCAGCCCGACAGCAGCGGCCACGTCGGCCTGAAGGCTGACCTGCATGGGGCGTGTCAGCCATTTATCCGATTCTCAATAGAATTTTGAAATTCCATGATGTGCCCGGCCAAGAAAATGCGCTGGCGCCGCCGCAAGGAGGCGCGTCCGTCCGAACTGACGGCTGCCGCTCTTGAGCTCTTCGTCGAGAAGGGCTTTGCCGCAACACGCCTGGACGAGATCGCCGCGCGCGCCGGCGTTTCCAAGGGCACGCTCTATCTTTATTTCGAGGGCAAGGAAGAACTCTTCAAGGCGGTGATCCGCGAGGGCCTGTTGCCATTGCTGGCGGAGGGCGAGGGGCTCGTGGCCAGCATGCCGGGCCCGGCCGGCGAACTCTTCGGGGCGATTGTCATGCGCTGGTGGGAGATGGTCGGCGAGGGACCGATCGGCGGCATCCCCAAGCTGATTTTTGCCGAGGCGCGCAACTTCCCGGAGATCGCCCGTTTTTATGCAGACGAAGTCATCGAGCGCGGCAAGCGCCTGCTGGTAGCCGTCCTGCAGCGCGGCATCGATTCCGGCGAGTTTCGCCTCTTCGATCCGGAAACCCTGGTCCATCTCGTGTTCTCGCCGCTGATGATGCGGGTGATCTGGAAGCATTCGCTCGATTGCTGCGACATCCATACCGTTCCGATCGATATCTATCTGCGCGAATACCTCGAATTGATGCTGCGCGGCCTGCGCAGCGATTCGTCCGGCCGGCCGGGGGGCTCCACGTGAACAAGAAAACGAAATGGCTGGCGGTTCTGCTGGCCGCGGCGCTCATCGCGGGTGGCGCATTCGTCACCCAGCGGCGCGCAGAGGCGCCGCCGCCCGCCGGGGGCAAGCCTGCCGAGGCGGCGATCGAACTGGCGCCGGAAGACATTGCGACGGCGGAGGCAGGCGAAATCCGGCGGCTGCTGCCGGTCACCGGCAACCTGCGTGCCGCCGCGCAGGCCGTGGTGAAAGCGAAAGTGTCCGGTGAGATGGCCGAGGTGCTGGTTCGGGAAGGCGACACCGTCACGGCCGGCCAGCTCCTCGCACGCATCGATGCGACCGATTATCGCGCCCGCCTCGACGAGCGCGCCGCCGCGCTGGAAGCCAGCCGCGCGCAAGCGAAATTCGCCGAGCAGTCGCGTCGCAAATATGCGGAGCTGCTGGCGAAGAAGTTCATCTCGGAAACCGCCTACGAGAACTACCAGGCCAGCGCCGAGGTCACTGCGAAGCAGGCGCAGGCCGCCGCCGCCCAGCTCGCGCAGGCACGCAAGTCGCTCGACGATACCCGGATCGTTGCGCCGATCGCCGGCAGTGTTGCCGAACGCGCCCTGCAGCGCGGGGACAAGGCGGCGGTGGACACGCGCCTGTTCACCATCGTCGACCTCCTGAAACTGGAGCTCGAGGCGCCGGTGCCGGCGGCGGAGGTGCCGCATCTCGCCCTGGGCCAGTCGGTGCGTTTCACGGTGGAAGGCTTCGGCGCGAAGGAATTCGCCGGCACGATCGCGCGCATCAATCCGGCAACGCAGCCGGGCACGCGCTCCATCCTCATCTATGTGGAACTCCCCAATCCAGGACTGGCGCTGAGGGCCGGCATGTTCGCCAAGGGCAATCTGGTGCTGGAGGCCCGGCGCGCCGAAGTGCTGGTGCCGGTTACCGCGCTGCGCGCCGACGGCGCCTCACGCTTCGTCTATGTGATTGCCGGTGACCGGCTGACGCGGCAGGATGTTACCCCGGGCCTGGTGAATGAGGGCGCCGACCGCGCCGAGATCGTCGGGGGCCTCGCGCCGGGCGCGCGCGTGGTGCGCACCAACCTTGGCCCGCTGCGGATCGGGGCGCCCGTGCGCATCGCAGCCCCGGCCCAAGCGCAGTAACGGCGCGCCGCCGTCATGTGGTTCACCCGCGTCTCGATTGACAATCCCGTCTTCGCGACGATGGTCATGCTGGCCTTCGTCGTGCTCGGCCTGTTCTCCTACCAGCGCCTGCAGGTCGACCAGTGGCCGGACATCGAATTCCCGGTGGTGGTGATCACCACCGAATATCCGGGCGCCTCGCCGGAGTCGATCGAGTCCGAGGTCTCGCGCAAGATCGAGGAGGCGGTCAACTCCATCAGCGGCATCAAGGTGCTCGGTTCGCGCTCCTACGAAGGCAGTTCGCTGGTATGGGTCGAATTCGAGTTGAACGCGAACGCCGACCAGGCGGCGCAGGACGTGCGCGACAAGGTGGCGGCGGTCAAGGTGCTGTTCCGCAAGGAGGTGAAGGAACCGAAGATCCAGCGCTTCGATCCGGCTGACCGGCCGATCCTTTCGCTGTCGGTCACCGGCGGGGGTCGCTCGCTGCGCGAGCTGACCACGCTGGCCGACCAGGTCGTCAAGCGCCGGCTGGAGAACGTGCGCGGCGTCGGCTCCGTCACCCTGGTCGGCGGCGTCAAGCGCCAGGTGCTGGTCTACCTGAAACCCGCCGAGATGGAGGCGCTGTCGGTCAGCGTCGACCAGGTCATGAACGCCGTGCGCGGCGAGAACCAGGAACTGCCCACCGGCACCATCCGCTCGCTCGAGCGCGAGCGCATCGTGCGGCTGGAGGGCAGGCTCAAGGCCGTCGAGGACTTCAACCGCATCATCGTTGCCCGCCGCGGCGGCCAGCCGGTGTTCCTCGACCAGGTGGCGAGGGTGGTGGACGGCCAGGAGGAGCAGGAGAGCCTGGCGCTGGTGAATGGCCAGCGCACCCTGGCCCTCGACATTCTCAAGGCGCGCGGCCAGAACACCATCGAAGTGGTGAACAGCATTCAGGAGGCCGTGACGGCGCTCACCCGCGAGCTGCCGGACGACGTGAGGATCGCGACGGTGAAGGACGCCTCCCGGCCGATCCGCACCGGCGTCGCCAACACCCAGCAGACCATGATCGAGGGCGCGCTGCTCACCGTCGCCATCGTCTTTCTCTTCCTCGGCTCCTGGCGCAGCACGGTGATCACCGGCCTGACGCTGCCGATCGCCATCCTCGGCACCTTCCTCGCGCTCTACTGGTTCGGCTTCACCATCAACATGCTGACGCTGATGGCGATGTCGCTGTGCATCGGCCTCCTGATCGACGACGCCATCGTCGTGCGCGAGAACATCGTGCGCCACGCCGCGCTCGGGGCGGATCACAGGACGGCGGCGCTGGAGGGCACGCGCGAGATCGGCCTGGCGGTGCTGGCCACCACGCTGTCCATCGTCGCCGTGTTCCTGCCGGTGGGCTTCATGGGCGGCATCATCGGCCGCTTCTTCCACCAGTTCGGCGTTACCGTGGCGGCGGCGGTGCTGCTGTCGATGTTCATCTCCTTCACGCTCGACCCGATGCTCTCCTCGGTGTGGCCGGATCCGGCGGTGCACGGCCGGTTGCCGGGCGGGCCGCTCGGGCGCCTGCTGCGCCGGTTCGAGCGCCTGGTGAAGGGCGCTTCCGACCTCTACCAGACACTGCTGGCCTGGGCGCTGGCGCACCGCGGCAAGACGCTGGCGGCGGCGGCCGGCATTTTCGTCGGCAGCTTCTTCCTCATTCCGCTGCTCGGCAGCGAGTTCGTGCCGCAGGCGGACTTCGCCGAGACGCAGGTGAATTTCCAGACGCCGGTCGGTTCATCGCTCGAGCTCACCGAGGCCAAGGTGCGGCAGGCCGACGCCGCGCTGCGCGAGTTTTCCGAGGTGAGGACGACCTACGCCACCATCAACACCGCCAACACCGGCAAGTACGCCGCCGCGATGTACGTCAGGCTGTCCGATCGACACGAGCGCACGCGCAGCCAGCTCGAACTGACCAGACCGATCCGCGAACGGCTGCAGCAAATCGCCGGCATCACCGTGACCAACGTCGGCGTGATGAACCCCGTTTCCAACGCCAAGCTGCTGGTGGTCAGCCTGCAGGGCGCCGACCTCGGCGAACTGGAAAAAGTGTCCGCGGACGCTCAGGCACGCCTGCGCAAGATTCCCGGCCTGGTCGATCTCGACAGTAGCCTGAAGCCGGCCAAGCCGACCATCGCTGTCACCCTGCGGCGCGAGCTGGCCTCCGACCTCGGCATCACGCTGGCGCAGGTCGGCGCGGCGCTGCGGCCGCTGCTCGCCGGCGAGGACACCGGCACCTGGCGCGGACCGGACGGCGAGGACTACGACGTGCGCGTCCGGCTTGCGCCGGCCGACCGGGCGACCGCCGCCGGCCTCGATCGCATCATGCTGACCAGCTCCCAGCTGCAGGCCGACGGCACGCCGCGCGCCGTGCCGCTGCGCCAGGTCGCTTCGCTCACGGATTCCACCGGCGTCTCGCAGATCAACCGCCGCGATCTCTCGCGCGAGGTGGAACTGACCGCCAACGTCTACGGGCGCTCGATGGGCGAGGTGTCGGCGGATATCAGGATGGCGCTCGCCGGCATGGAATGGAAGCCGGGCTACCGCTGGGTGATGGGCGGCTCGACCAAGGACATGCAGGAGTCCTTCGGTTTCGCCGCCTCGGCGCTGCTGCTCGCCATCATCTTCATCTACATGATCCTCGCCTCGCAGTTCAGGAGCTTCCTGCAGCCGCTGGCCATCATGTCCTCGCTGCCATTGACGTTGATCGGCGTCATTCTGGCACTGATGATCTTCCGCAGCACGCTCAACCTGTTCTCCATCATCGGCTTCATCCTGCTCATGGGCCTGGTCACCAAGAACGCCATCCTGCTGGTCGATTTCGCCAACCAGGCGCGCGCCGCCGGCGCCACGCGGGAGGCGGCACTGCTCGAAGCCGCCCGGGTGCGCCTGCGGCCGATCCTCATGACCACGCTGGCCATGGCCTTCGGCATGCTGCCGCTGGCGCTGGGGCTGTCCGAGGGCGCCGAGCAGCGCGCGCCGATGGGACAGGCGGTGATCGGCGGCGTCATCACCTCCTCGCTGCTGACCCTGGTGGTGGTGCCGGTGGCCTACACCTATCTCGACGATCTCACCGTTTGGGCGCGGCGCCGCTTCGCCCGCAAGGACAAACAATGAATACAGGAACCCTGCTGGCGGCCGGCCTGTCTGCGACATTGCTTGCCGGCTGCTCGAAGCCGGAGGCGCCGGCGCAGCCCCTGCGCACCGTGCGCGTCATGAAGATCGACGGCGCCGCCGTGTCGGGCAGCCTGACTTTTCCCGGCGAGGTGCGCGCCCGCTACGAGAGCCGCCTCGGCTTCCGCCTCGGCGGCAAGCTCGTCGAGCGGCGCGTCGACGTCGGCGCGGTGGTGAAGCGCGGCCAGGCGCTGGCGCGCCTCGACGCCCAGGACGCTGCGCTCAACGCGGCGCAGGCCGAGGCGGCGCGGGCGCTGGCCGAGGCGGAGGCGAAGCGCTATCGCGAGCTGCGTGAAAAGAACTTCGTCAGCCAGGCCGTGCTCGACGCCAAGGAGACGGCGCTGAAGACGGCGGCGGCGCAGGCCGGCATGGCGCGCAACCAGGCCGGCTACACGACGCTGGTGGCCGACCGCGACGGCGTGGTGACGACGGTCGAGGCCGAGGCCGGCCAGGTGGTCGCCGCCGGCCAGACGGTGCTGCGCGTCGCCGAGGGAAGCGAGAAGGAAGTCGTCATCGCCGTGCCGGAGGGCGACGTCGAGAGGGTGCGCGGCGCCGAGGGTTTCGCCGTCATGCTCAACAGCCTGCCCGGCCGCAGCTGGGCAGGCCGCCTGCGCGAGCTGTCGCCCTCCGCCGATCCCGCCACGCGCACCTTCACGGTGCGCATCAGCATCCCGCAGGCCGATGAATCGGTGCGCCTCGGCATGAGCGCCCGGGTCGAGGCAAAAGTCAGTCGCGGCGACACGGCGCTGCGCCTGCCGCTGTCGGCCTTCTTCACGCGCAACGACCAGGCCAACGTCTGGGTCGTCGATCCGGCCATGCAGACGGTGGCGCTGACGAAGGTGGAGACCGACGGCGTCGCCGGCAACGAGATGCGCGTCAAGGCCGGCCTGCAGCCCGGCCAGTTGGTCGTCATCGCCGGTGCCAGCCTGCTCGAGCCCGGCCAGAAGGTGCGCCTGCCGGAGCAGAAATGATGAAACCTGTTTCACCACAGAGACACAGAGACACAGAGAAAAGCATAAATAGAAAGCGAGTCTCTGCTTTTCGGTTTCCTCTGTGCCTCTGTGTCTCTGTGGTTAAGGGTTTTAAATGAATCCAGAAGGCCGCTTCAACCTCACCGCGGTGGCGCTGCGCCATCGCGAGCTGACGCTGTTCTTCATCCTGGTCATCGCCATCTCGGGCTTCGCGTCCTATTTCAAGCTCGGCCAGCGCGAGGATCCGGACTTCACCTTTCGCGCCATGGTGATCCGCACGCTGTGGCCGGGCGCCACCGCCGAGCAGGTGGACAAGCAGGTCACCGACCGCATCGAGAAGAAGCTGCAGGAGATTCCCTTCTTCCGCTACACGCGCAGCTATTCGAAGCCGGGCGAGTCGCTCATCCTGCTCGAACTGCACGACACGGCGGGTGCGGCGGCGGTGGCCGACGCCTGGTACCAGGTGCGCAAGAAGATCGGCGACATCCGCCACACCCTGCCCGAGGGCGTCGCCGGGCCGTTCTACAACGACGAGTTCGGCGACGTCTTCGGCTCGATCTACGCCTTCACCGCCGACGGCTTCACGCATTCCGAGCTGCGCGACCACGTCGAGGCGGCGCGCCAGCGCCTGCTGACGCTGAAGAACGTCGCCAAGATCGACCTGGTCGGCGTCCAGGACGACCGCATCTTCATCGAGCTGTCGCCGCAGAAGCTGGCGACGCTCGGTCTCGACGCGCAGCAGATCGCCCAGGCCCTCGCCACGCAGAATGCCGTCGTGCCGGCCGGCGCGGTGAGCTCGGCGACGCACACCATCCCGCTGCGCGTCACCGGCGAGCTGAATTCGCTGGCGGCGGTGGCCGACACCCGCGTCGCGGCGGGCGGGCGCAGCATCCGCATCGGCGACATCGCGCGGGTGCATCGAGACTATGTCGACCCGCCGATCTCGAAGATGTACTACCGCGGCCAGCAGGCCATCGGGCTCGCCGTCTCCATGACGAAGAACGGCGATGTGCTCGGGCTGGGCGAGGACCTGACGGCCGAGATGGAGCGCATCCGCGCCGGCCTGCCGATCGGCGTCGAGTTCGCCCAGGTGTCGGACCAGCCGCGCATCGTCAAGACCGCGGTGGGCGACTTCATGCGCGTGTTCCTCGAAGCGCTCGGCATCGTGCTGCTGGTGAGCTTCCTCAGCCTGGGCCTGCGCACCGGCCTGGTGGTGGCCATCACCATCCCCTGGGTGGTGGCGGCGACCTTCCTCGGCATGCGCTACTTCGGCATCGACCTGCACCGCATCTCCACCGGCGCGCTGATCATCGCGCTGGGCCTGCTGGTGGACGACGCCATGATCGCGGTGGAGATGATGTCGCGCAAGATCGAGCAGGGCCTCGGCAAGCTCGCTGCCGCCGCCTTCGCCTGGCGCAGCACGGCGTTTCCCATGCTGACCGGCACCCTGATCACCGCGGCCGGCTTCCTGCCGATCGGCACGGCGAAATCCGCGACGGGCGAATACACCTTCGGCATCTTCGCCGTGGTGACGCTGGCCTTGCTGATTTCCTGGGTGGCCGCCGTCGTCGTCACGCCCTTCCTCGGCAACTGGATCCTGAAAGGTCCGCGACATGAACATGCCATCGCCGGCCACGACGTCTTCAATACGCCCTTCTACTCGCGGCTGCGCGGCGTGCTCGACTGGTGCCTGGCGAACCGCAAGCTGACCATGCTCGCCACCGCCGGCCTTTTCTTGCTCGGCGTGGCCGGCATGGGCCTTACGGAGAAACAGTTCTTTCCCAACTCCAATCGGCCCGAGGTACTGGTCGAGCTGTGGCTGCCGGAGGGATCGAGCTTTGCCGCCACCGAGAGGGAGGCGAAGCGGCTGGAGGCGGTGATCGCCGGGGACAGGGACGTCGCCTCCTGGGTGACCTATGTCGGCAACGGCTCGCCGCGCTATTTCCTCTCGCTCGACCAGCAACTGTTCCGCCCCAACTTCGCCCAGACGGTGATCCTCACCAAGGATCTGGAGGGGCGCGAGCGCATCGTCGAGCGCCTGCGGAAAATCCTCGCCGCGGATTTCCCCGGCATCCGTTCCCGCGCCAACCGCGTCGCCCTCGGGCCGCCGGTGTCCTACCCGGTGCAGTTCCGCGTCAGCGGCACGGACATTCCGAAGATCAAGGAGATCGCCGACCGGGTGGCCGAGGCCATGCGCGCCTCCCCCCACACCATGGACGTCAACCACGAATGGGGCCAGCGCGCGCCGATGCTGCGCGTCGACGTCGACCAGGACAAGGCGCGCGCGCTCGGCGTGTCGACCGCGAGCGTCTCGCGCGCCCTGCAGGGCGCCATCAGCGGCGCCACGGTAGCGCAGTTCCGCGAGAACGACCGCCTCATCGACATCGTGCTGCGCGCGCCGGAAGCCGAGCGCGATGCCATGGAGCGTGTGCTGGCGGTGCAGGTGCCGACCGCCGCGGGGCGCACCGTGCCGGTGACCCAGGTGGCGACGGTGCGCGAGGCCTTCGAGGAGCCGATCCTCTGGCGGCGCAGCCGCGAATTGACCCTGACCGTGCGCGCCGACATCGTCGACGGCGTGCAGGCGCCGGATGTGGCGCATGCCATCGACCACCAGCTGGCGCCGCTGCGCGCGCAGCTGCCGGTCGGCTACCGCATCGAGATCGGCGGCTCGCTGGAGGAATCCGGGCGGGCGCAGGAATCCATCAATGCCGGCATGCCGATGATGCTGGCGGTGGTGCTGGCCCTGCTGATGATCCAGCTGCAGAGCTTCGCGCGCACCTTCATGGTGCTGCTGACGGCGCCGCTCGGCCTGATCGGCGTGGCGCTGGCGCTGCTGGTGTTCCGCCAGCCCTTCGGCTTCGTCGCCATGCTCGGCACCATCGCGCTGGGCGGCATGATCATGCGCAACACGGTGATCCTGGTCGACCAGATCGAGCAGGACATCAAGGCCGGCGAGCCGCCCTGGGT
>JBDHRL010000194.1:0-2552 GCA_039807535.1 Rhodocyclaceae bacterium | reverse complement strand
GTCATCCGACCCGTCTAACCGCATGGATTCGCCATGTGAATCCTCAACAAACTGAGTTCTGCAACAGGTGTCAAGCGACACCCACTTTTACGAGTTAAGGCGACATCCAGTCTTACGAGGTTTCGCGCAACGGAGCGGCTCCGGGGCGCGCGCGCTGACCGCCACGAGTCAGAGCGCGCGCCCCGGGGGCGCGGGCCGCCGGGCGCTGCCGGCGGAACGGGGTCAGCCCTTGAGCGCGGCCTCGAGGTCGCGCAGGCGGTAGCTGCGGCCCTTGATGTTGAGGACGTGGGAGCGGTGGAGCAGGCGGTCGAGGATGGCGGTAGCGAGGATTTCGTCGCCGGCGAGCAGCTCGGTCCAGTCGCGGATGCTCTTGTTGGTGGTGATGATCATGGCGCCGCGGCCGTAACGGTAGCTGACGAGGCGGAAGAAGAGGCTGGCCTCTTCGCGGCTCATCGGGTCGTAGCCCATTTCGTCGACCAGCAGCAGCGAGCTGGACATGTACTTGCGGCTCTTCAGGCGCGCGGGCGGGACATGGGCATCGGCTCTGAGCGCGGTGAGCAACTCGTCGAAGCGGAAGTACTGGACCGAGAAGCCGAGCTGGATCGCCCGGACGCCAAGCCCCACAAGCAGATGACTTTTTCCGACTCCAGGCGGGCCTTGCATCAGGACCACCTCGGCGTTGCGGATCCAGGCGCCGGTGGCCAGCGTCTCGATGCGCGAGCGCTCGATCGCCGGCTGGAAGGCGAAGTCGAAGTTCTCCAATGTCTGGCCGGTGGGGAGCTTCGAGGTCTTGAGCATCGTGGTGATCCGCCGCTCCTCCCGGCCGGAGCGCTCCGCGTCCAGCAGCCGGTCGAGAAAGACGTGGGCGGGCAGATCAGTGCGCACGGCTTCGCTCAACAGCTCCTCCAGCGCAGCGACGGCGTGGCCGAGGCCGAGCGCGGCGAGCTTCTCGCGCGTCGCGTCGATGTCGAGCTTCACGCGCGGGGCGGCCATCGAGGCGGTCATCGGGCCACCTCCGCCAGTTGTGCGTAGAGATCGATCGAGCGGTGTTGGACGTTGCCGGCCGCGATCTCGACCAGGCGCCGGCCCATCCGCCCAAGCGGCATCGGCGCCCGGACTCGGTCGGTATTCTCGCCCTCGTAATGCGCCTCGTCGCGCAGGATCAGGGCCGCAGTTCCGCGGGCGTGCTCGGCGATCACGGCCGCATCCTTGAGGATCTGCACCCGCCCCGACAGCCCGCGCACCTCCACTTCCCGGCCGACGAAGCGGAACGGCACACTATAGCGGCGGCCTTCAAAACTGACCATGCAGTCAATCCCGACCGGTCGGCGCACGACGACATCGAAGGGTTCCGGGAGCGTCTCGGGCAGCGGCGTCAGCAGCCGTCGTTCCTGCTCCCAGGCCTCGGCGATGCCGGTGCCCGTTACCGGGCAAGGCAGCCGGGCCGCCCGCTCCGCCAGCCGTGCGTCCGTCGCAGCCTGCAAGTGCTCGAGGCTGTCGAAGGCCTCGCGGCAAGGATCGACCGTCTCGCGCAGGTCGCGCACATGGCGCTCGACCTTGCCTTTCCCTTGCGGGTGACGTGGCTGGCAGGCGTCGACATGGAACTTCAGCTGCACTGCAAAGCGCCGGTAGGTCGCGTTGATCACCCCCCAGGCCCCGGCGCCCCTGGCGATCGCCGTCTTCACGTTGTCGATGCGCAGCACGGCGGGCACGCCGCCCAGGCGCTGGAAGCCGGCGATCTGGCAGGACTGCCACGACAGCATATCCTTCGACCGGGCCCACACCACCGCCCGCTTCCGGCTCCACGACAGCGTCATGATCAGCGCCACCAGGTCCACCACATCGTCGCCGAGGATCGCCCCCGGAAACTCCGCCCAGTCCACCTGCGCCTGCGCTCCGGCCGGCGTCTCCACCCGCCGCCGCGCCCGGATCGCCGGGGCCGGAAACGTCCGCTTCCAGTAGCGCTGCACCGACTTCAGGCTGCCATCGTAGCCATGCTCGCGCCTAAGCCAGTCGTGCAGCAATGCGAGATTGACCCGGCCATCCGCATGCTGATCGCGCCAGTGCGCGATCGCTTCCGCATGTGCTGACGCCTTCAGATCCTGCCGGCCGCGCCCGTCAGCGGCGTCCGCCAACCCGCGCTTCCGGTGGTACCGCACAGTCCCCTCGGTCACACCCAGAAGCCGCGCCACCGCGCTCTGCGATTGCCCCCGTTCCAACAAGACCGCCATCGCCGTCCGTCCCTCGATATCGAGACGACCCATCGTCCGCCCCCAGCCACCATCGCCGGGAAACCGATCAGGCCAAGGCGACACCTCGTAAATCTGGATGTCGCCTTACGGACTCAATGGACTGTCTGCCTACACTCGACGCCGTTCATCTTGCAGGTGCCGATCAGGCTGGCGAAGCGAGCCCAGTTTCGGCCACCCTCGTCATGGCCGGCGAAGAGCGCGTTGCGGCGGTTCATGGCCGGGCTGCGGATGGCGTTTTCCACGAGGTTGGAGTCGATGTCGACGCGGCCATCGTCAAGGAACAGGCGGAAGCCGTCCTGG
>JBDHRL010000193.1:0-2555 GCA_039807535.1 Rhodocyclaceae bacterium | reverse complement strand
GGCCGGATATAGAACTGCAGCCTATCTGTCCCACCACACCCAAACCGATCTTGGCAAACGGGAGGCGTCCATATAGGCAACCATGTCGGTGACAGCAGCAAAGGAGGCAGGGGAAAAGCGCGGTGCGGCACACCGTCCGGTGGAGGAGCTCGACAGCGTCGTCATCCGCTTCGTCGGCGACTCCGGAGACGGTATGCAATTGACGGGCAACGAGTTTTCCCGCGCCATCGCCAAGGCCGGTCACGACTTCGCCACCCACCCGGACTACCCTTCCGAGATCCGCGCCCCGACCGGTACCCTATTCGGCGTTTCCGGCTACCAGATTCAGTTCGCCTCGCGCCAGGTATTCACCTCGGGCGACGCGCCGGACGTGCTGGTGGCCATGAACCCGGCGGCGCTGAAGACCAATCTCTCCGACGTCAAGCACGGCGGCATCATCATCGCCAACAGCGGCGCCTTCACCGACAACAATCTCGCCAAGGCCGGCTACAAGTCGAACCCGCTCGAGGACGGCAGCCTCGGCGACTACCGCCTCTACCAGATCGACATCTCCGAACTGACCGCCCACGCCTTGAAGGCGTCGGGGCTGTCCAAAAAGGAGGTCGGGCGCTGCAAGAACTACTACGCGCTGGGCCTCATGCTCGCCCTCTACAGCCGCCCGCTGGAGAAGGAGGAGGAGGACATCCGCCGCAAATTCGCCAAGAAGCCCGAGATTGCCGAGGCCAACGTGCGGGCGCTGCGTGCCGGCTATGCCTATGCCGATGCGACAGAGATGTTCATCACCAGCTACAAGGTGCGCAGCGCCGACATCGCGCCGGGCACCTACCGCAGCCTGACCGGCAACCACGCCGCGGCGCTTGGCTTCGTCGCCGCCTCGGAACTGGCCGGCGTGCCGCTGTTCCTCGGCTCCTACCCGATCACGCCGGCCACCGACATCCTGCACGAGCTCTCGGCGCTGAAGCACTTCAACGTCACCACCTTCCAGGCCGAGGACGAGATCGCCGGCATCTGCTCGGCCATCGGCGCGGCCTACGGCGGCGTGCTCGGCATGACCACCACCTCCGGCCCCGGCATGGCGCTGAAGACCGAAGCGCTGGGACTCGCCGTCATGCTCGAGCTGCCACTGGTGATCGTGAACGTGCAGCGCGGCGGCCCGTCGACCGGCCTGCCGACCAAGATCGAGCAGTCCGACCTGCTGCAGGCCATCTACGGCCGCAACGGCGAATGCCCGATCCCGGTGATCGCCGCCCACTCGCCGGCCGACTGCTTCGACTGCGCCATCGAGGCCTTCCGCCTCGCCGTGAAATACATGACGCCGGTGATCTTTCTCTCCGACGGCGGTATCGGCAACGCCGCCGAGCCCTGGCGAATTCCCGATCCGGCCTCGCTGCCGAAACTGGAAGTGAAGTTTCGCACCGAGGCCGAGAGCTACCAGCCCTACGCGCGCGACGAGAACCTCGCCCGCGCCTGGGTGCGCCCCGGCACGCCGGCGATGGAGCATCGCGTCGGCGGCCTGGAAAAGGACTTCCTCACCGGCAACATCTCGCACGACCCGGTGAATCACCAGCGCATGGTCGAGGTGCGCGCTGCCAAGGTGGCCGGCATCGCCAGGGATATCCCGCCGCTCAAGGTGGAGGGCCCGGACAAGGGAGATCTCCTGATCGTCGGCTGGGGCAGCACCTACGGCTCCATCGTGCAGGCGCGCGAACAGGCGGTGGCGGCGGGCCGTTCCGTCGCCCACGTCCATCTGCGCCACCTCAATCCGCTGCCGCCGGATCTTGGGGCGATCCTCAAGCGCTACAAGCGGGTTCTCGTGCCCGAGATGAACCTCGGCCAGCTCTCGCGCCTGCTGCGCGAGCACTACCTGATTCCGGTAGAGCAGTTCAACAAGGTGCAGGGCAAACCGTTCAAGGTGTCCGAGATCCACGAGCGCATCATCGAACTTTGCTGAGGAGCAGCGACATGTCCGCCATGACCGAAACCCCGGTTTTGACCAAGAAGGACTTCGAGTCCAACCAGGACGTGCGCTGGTGCCCCGGCTGCGGCGACTACGCCGTGCTGGCGCAGATCCAGAAGCTGATGCCGACGCTGGGCATTCCGCGCGAGAACTTCGCTTTCATCTCCGGCATCGGCTGCTCGAGCCGGTTTCCCTATTACATGGAAACCTACGGCATGCACAGCATTCACGGGCGTGCGCCGGCCATCGCCAGCGGATTGAAGCTGGCGCGGCCCGAGCTCTCCGTGTGGGTGGTGACCGGCGACGGTGACGCGCTTGCCATCGGCGGCAATCATTTCATCCACGTCATGCGCCGCAACGTCGGTCTGAAAATCATCCTGCTCAACAACCGCATCTACGGTCTCACCAAGGGCCAGTACTCGCCGACCTCCGAGCTGGGCAAGAAGACCAAGACCACGCCGCTGGGCAGCATCGACCGACCGTTCAGCCCGGTTGCCGTCGCCCTGGGTGCCGGCGCCACCTTCGTCGCCCGCACGGTGGACGCCGACCAGGCGCACATGGCCAGCGTGCTCAAGCGCGCCGCCGAGCACGAGGGCAC
>JBDHRL010000192.1:0-2566 GCA_039807535.1 Rhodocyclaceae bacterium | reverse complement strand
CGGCTTCGCTCAGATTCGTTTGCATCGTCAGTCGGCTCCAGGGTCGGGTGGGGTCACAGGCCCGCGTACATGCGTCCGGGGTTGAAGATGCCCCTGGGGTCGAGCCGGGCTTTGAGCTGGCGGTCGTAGCGCATCAGCACGTCGGGCAGCGGCTGGAAGGGGCTGTCGGTGACCCCTGGCGTGAAGCAGGCGGCGTGGCCGCCGGCGGCGGAGGCGATGGCGCGGATCTGCTCGGCGGGGGCGTCGGATTTCAGCCAGCGCTGGGCGCCACCCCAATCGACGAGCTGGTCGCCGGGCAGCGCGGGGATCCGCCTGTCGTTGCCGATGGACAGCCGCCACAACGGACGCGGATCGGCGAAGAAGGGCAGGCGGCGTTCATTCAGCTCGCCCCAGAACGCAGGCGGGACAACGTCTCCACCGAGGCGCCGGTGGGCGTCGGCAACCGAGCCTTCGCCACCTTCCAGGCGCAGCATCAGCGCGCTGCCGTCATGGCAGGCGGCGCTGATCGGCAGCGGCTGCTGGCCCCATTCGGCGAAGCGCGCGATCGCGTCCCCGGCGGAGATCTCCAGTCTCAGGTCGAGCCGGTGGCGCGGACAGGGCAGCACCTTGAACGACACTTCGGTGATCAGCCCCAGGCAGCCCAGACTGCCGGCCATCAGGCGCGAGACGTCGTAGCCGGCGACGTTCTTCATCACCTCGCCGCCGAAGCGCAGGTGCTTGCCTTCACCGGTGATCACGCGGCAGCCGAGGACGAAGTCGCGCACCGAGCCGACCCAGGGCCGACGCGGGCCGGACAGCCCCGCGGCCACGGTGCCACCCACGGTGGCGCCGAGATCGCCGTGCGGCGGCTCGAAGGCGAGCATCTGCCCGGCTGCGGCGAGCTCGGCTTCGAGCGTGGCGAGCGGCGTGCCGGCGCGTGCGGTGACGACGAGTTCGGTCGGGTCGTAACTGACGATGCCGCGGTGGCCGCGGGAGTCGAAGAGGTCGCCATCGACCGGCCGGCCATAGAACGCCTTGCTGCCGCCGCCCTGGATGCGCAGCGGACTGCCGGACGAGAGGGCGGCATTGACGCGGTCCAGCCACTCGGCGCCCAGGTCCTGGTCGCGGGCGGCATCCTGTGCCACTTCGGTCGTCATCAGAATCGCTCCAGTTCGGGGAAGGGCAGCTTGCCCTGGTGCACATGCATGGCGCCGAACTCGGCGCAGCGGTGCAGGGTCGGGATGTTCTTGCCCGGGTTGAGCAGGCCGTCGGCGTCGAAGGCGGCCTTCACCGCATGGAAGAAGCGCAGTTCGTCGCTGTTGAACTGCACGCACATCTGGTTGATCTTCTCGCGCCCGACACCGTGCTCGCCGGTGATCGTGCCACCCACCGCGACGCACAGTTCGAGGATCTTGCCGCCCAGTTCCTCGGCGCGCTCGAGCTCGCCGGGCACGTTGGCATCGAACAGGATCAGCGGGTGCATGTTGCCGTCGCCGGCATGGAAGACGTTGGCCACGCGCAGGCCGTATTGCTGCGACAGGTCGGCCGTGCCCTGCAGCACGGTGGGCAGGTGGCGACGCGGGATGGTGCCGTCCATGCAGTAGTAGTCCGGCGACATGCGGCCCACCGCGGGAAAGGCGTTCTTGCGCCCGGCCCAGAACTTCACCCGTTCGGCTTCGTCGCGCGCCAGGCTCACCGCGATCGCGCCGGCCTTGTCGAGCACGGCGCACACGCGCTCGATGTCTTCCTGCACGTCGGATTCCACACCATCGAGTTCGCACAGCAGGATGGCCTCGGCCTCCACCGGGTAGCCGGCGTGGATGAAGTCTTCGGCCGCCTGGATGGCGAGCTTGTCCATCATCTCCAGGCCGCCCGGGATGATGCCGGCGCCGATGATGTCGCCCACCGCGCGGCCGGCCTTGTCCACCGAATCGAAGCTCGCCATCAGCACGCGCGCGACCTGCGGTTTCGGCAGCAGCTTCACCGTGACTTCGGTGACGACGCCGAGCATGCCTTCGGAACCGGTGAACAGCGCCAGCAGGTCGAAGCCGGGCGCGTCCAGCGCGTCTGCGCCCAGCGTCACGCGCTCGCCCTCGATGGTAAGGATCTCCACCTTCAACAGGTTGTGCACGGTGAGCCCGTACTTCAGGCAATGCACGCCGCCGGCGTTTTCCGCCACGTTGCCGCCGATCGAACAGGCGATCTGCGAGGACGGGTCAGGTGCGTAGTAAAGCTCGTAGGGCGCGGCGGCCTGCGAGATTGCCAGGTTGCGCACGCCGGGCTGCACGCGCGCATAGCGGCCGGCCGGATTCACTTCGAGAATGCGATTGAAGCGCGCCATCACCAGCAGCACACCCTGTTCGAGCGGCAGCGCACCGCCGGACAGCCCGGTGCCGGCACCGCGCGCCACCACCGGCACCTTGCGCTCGTGGCAGAGCTTCAGGACCGCCGCAACCTGCTCGACACGTTCCGGCAGCACCACCAGCAGTGGCGTGGTGCGATAGGCTGATAGGCCGTCGCACTCGTAGGGCTTGAGGTCTTCGCGGCGATACAGGATCGTCAGGTCGGGAATGCCGGTACGCAGCTC
>JBDHRL010000191.1:0-2569 GCA_039807535.1 Rhodocyclaceae bacterium | reverse complement strand
GGCGAGGTGCTGCCGGTGTACCCGCTCAGCTACCTGATCGGCTGGCCGCAGGAGGGCGTGCCCGCCTACGGCGTGCTGATGCAGGCGGCCGAAACCAATTTCATCCTGGCCATCGATAACTTCGCCGGCCGTGACGATGCCGTGATCAAGTCGCTGGAGGGCTTCCGCCCGAAGGGCGTGGCCGGCGTCACCACGCTCGCCAACGGCCAGATCGTGCTGATCCTCGACGTCAAGGAACTGCTCGGCGAGCTCGGCGACAATCGCGGCGTGGCGCGCCAGGCGCTGCTGCCCGCCGCAATCCTGGCCGAGGCGGCCTGAGGGGAGGACTATGGACAACATGCTTGCCCGTCAGGAACAGCCCCTGCCATTTCCGGGCGCGGCGGAAGCCGCGCTGCGCCGGGCGCTGGAAGAGGCGCGCCAGCTCGCTGCCGAAACGCGGCTGCTGGCGCTGAACACCGCCATAGAATCCGCCGGCGCCTGCGGCGAGGCCGGTGCCGCGCTCGACATGGAGGCGCTCGGCAGATCGGCCGTCCGCTCGGCGGCGGACATGGAAAGGATGGCGGCGTCCGTGGATTGGCTCCTGCAGCAGATCCGGTCGGCGGCGGCGCTGGGCCGGGCCTTGTGAAAAGCCAACGGAAACCATCTTGTCCAGTTTCGATTTCGATGCCTGGCGCGAGCTCGCGGCGCGCGATCCGGCCGAATACTTCCGCGTGCGCGAGCGCATCCTCGCGGCCTTCATCGCCGAACGCCCCGAGTCCGAAGCAGCTCTGGTCGAGCTGCAATCGCAGATCGACCAGCTGCGCGCCCTCTCCGGCAGTCCGGCCAAGGCGGCGCGCGAACTCGCCCGCATGCTGGGCGACCGGCTCGAGGCGCTGGCCGGCCACATGCAGCAGCTCGACAGCCATATCGATGTCCTGAAGACGATGGAACAGCAGATACGCGCAGGAACGAAGCGCGGCTGAGGAAAGCAGCGCCCCGGAAAACGGCATTCGCCCGACAACAGCAAAAAAGGTGAAAACATGAAAATTAATCTCCCGGTCAATGAGATTGAAACCCTCCTGCCCGAAGGCGAGTTCATCTACTCGCGCACCGATCTCAAGGGCGTCATCGCCGAGGCCAACGAGATCTTTGCCAACATCAGCGGCTTCACGGTCGAGGAAATGGTGGGCAAATCGCACAATATCGTGCGCCATCCCGACATGCCGCCCGAGGCCTTCGCCGATCTCTGGCAGGACGTCAAGGAGGGCCGGCCCTGGCGCGGCGTCGTCAAGAACCGGCGCAAGGACGGCGGCTTCTACTGGGTGGTGGCGAATGTCTCGCCGGTGCGCGAGAACGGCCAGGTCGTCGGCTACCAGTCGGTGCGCGAGCGGCCCAGCCGCGAGGAGATCGCCGCCGCCGAGGCTGCCTACCGCCGCATCCGCGCCGGCGACAAGTCGATCCGCGTCGAGCACGGCCGCGTCGTCGCCCGCCGCCCGGCCCTCGCCGACGCGCTGGCTTCCCTGCGCGCCCAGCTGATCCTCGCCGGCCTGGCCGGCCTGCTGCCGGCGCTGCTGCTGCTCGGCCAGTCCGGCGGCCTTGCCGTGCCGGCCGCCGCCGGCATGGGCGTCGCTACCGCCTGCGGGCTGTATGCGTTGTTCTTCCTCGCCGGCTACGCGCCGCGCCTGATGCGCGATCTCGAGGCGACCTCGGGCTGGCTCGAACAGCTCTTGCGCAGCGGCGACCTGCGCACGCGCTTCATCCCGGCGCGCCGCGACATCGCCGGTGCGATCGGACGCAAGGCGGACACGTTCGTCTCCAGCGCGCAGGCCATGCTGCAGGGCGTGAGCGACATCGCCGGCCAGGTCGGCCGCGCCACCGGAAATGTCGAAGCCGGCATGCGCAACGTCGAAAGCTCCGCCCACGCCCAGAACGAGGCCACCTCCTCGGCCGCCGCGGCGATCGAGGAGGTGACGGTGTCCATCGGCGAGGTCGCCGCCAACGCCCAGCAGACGCGGACGACGGCGGAGGAGGCCTCGCTGGCCTCGCGCAACGGCGCCGGGGTCACCCTCAACGCCCGCGACGCCATCCGCTCGCTGGCCGAAACGGTGGGCCGTTCGGCCGGGCGCGTCGAGTCGCTCGACAAGCGCTCCGAGGAGATCAGCCGCATCACCGGCGTCATCAGGGAAATCGCCGACCAGACCAACCTGCTGGCGCTGAACGCCGCCATCGAGGCGGCGCGCGCCGGCGAGCAGGGCCGCGGCTTCGCCGTGGTGGCCGACGAGGTGAGGAAGCTCGCCGAGCGCACCGGCAACGCCACCCAGGAAATCAGCGCCATGATCGAAAGCATCCGCAGCGAGACCGCGCAGGCGGTGAGCGGCATGCGCGCCGGCGCCGAACAGGTCGCCGAGGGCGTCGGCCTGGTCGACCGCGTGGCCGAGTCGCTGAACGAGATCAACGGCGAGATGGCGCGCACATCGCACATGGTGGCCGATATCTCCCATGCCTCGAGCGAGCAGCAGGCGGCCATGACGCAGCTGGCGCAGAACGTCGAGCAGGTGGCCGTCATGACCGAGCAGAACGTCGCCGTGGT
>JBDHRL010000190.1:0-2590 GCA_039807535.1 Rhodocyclaceae bacterium | reverse complement strand
TCGACGAGCAAGAGCTTCCTGCGGCTGTGGGACGTCATCCCCGCGGAAGCGGGGATCCAGTGGTTCCCGGCGACTGCTGGATTCCCGCTTTCGCGGGAATGACAAGTTGCGGTGTTCATTGTTGTTCTCCTTCCCGTTGCGAACGGACATCCGTTCAGTTCGCATTGAAGCGTGCGAGTCGGGCGGGAGATCGGAGCGAAACGGGCGGGGCGGCGAAGAATTGTGGCAAAAAAATGACTTTTGCGTCGCGGTCACGGCCACCGCTGAACGGGTCGAGCCAACCTGATACCATGACATCCGCTGTTGCATGCACATGTCCTTGGTCCCGATCCAACATCTTGAGCAGGGAGGCAAAATGGAAATCCGATGGACTGGATGGCTCGCGACGTTCGCTGCCGTCGCCTATGCGGGCAACGTTCCGGCGCAGACGACTGTCGCCGCACGAGAGGGCACGAAGATCACCGTCGCGTTTACGGCGACCGTCAAGACGACCGGCCGCTTCGTCGATGGACGCAATGCCACGACCACCAGCGCCGTGAATCGGGTTCTGAGAGGCAAATGCCGTCTTGAGGCCGGCGCGGTGGGCGCTTACGGGATGGATGGGCCTTCCAAGCAGCAGGAAAAAGCCATGAAGCGGAAGGATCCCGGCATGGCGAACCTCGAGAAGGAGCACGCCAAGTGCAAAGGCAATCAGGACTGCCTGATGGCGCTGGCGCAGAAAATGTCGGAACAGGATTTCCAGCCGAAGACGGCGCAGGCCGAGGGCGCGGTGCAGGTCTGGTATCCGCAATCCTGCAGCGGCTCCTTCTCGGCGGACGATGTGTTCACGGCCGACATCAAGGATGGCCCAGGCCTCTCCTACCAGTCGCGGTCGACCGTCACTGGTTCTGCGCTCATCCCGGAAGGCGGGGAGAAGGGCTGGCTCGCCGTATACATCGAGCACGACCTCGCGAACAACAACACGCAATACCGGTTCAACGAGGCCGAACCCGTGCTGCTCGAGAAGAAGACGGTGCGCACCGGCTACCAGGCCGGCACGACCCAGAACAAGGTTCCGGTCGGCCTGACCCAACGCGTATTTCCGAATCCCTGGGGACCCGTCAAAGGCCCGGTGCAATCCGGCGCGCTCACCCGGAACATCGAAGGTGGGACGCTGAACATCGAGTGGCAGATCCAGCGATAGGGCCAATCTCCCGGGGACCCGAACGGACATGGCCAAACGCATCGCCATCGTCGAGGACGAAGCCGCCATCCGCGCCAACTACGCGGAGGCGCTGGCGCGCCAGGGTTACGAGGTCGCCGCCTACGCCGGCCGGCCCGAGGCGCTGGCGGCCTTCCGCACGCGCTTGCCTGATCTGGCGGTGATCGACATCGGCCTCGGCGACGAGCCGGAGGGCGGCTTCGAGCTGTGCCGCGAGTTGCGCGCGCTGAGCCCGCGCCTGCCGATCATCTTCCTCTCGGCGCGCGACTCCGACTTCGACATTGTCTCCGGCCTGCGCCTGGGCGCCGACGACTACCTGACCAAGGACATCAGCCTGCCGCACCTGCTGGCGAGGATCGCCGCGCTGTTCCGCCGCGTCGACGTGCTGGGCGAGCCGCAGTCTGGCGAGGAGCTGCTCGAGCGCGGGCCGCTCCGGCTCGACGCCAAGCGCCTGGTCGCCGCCTGGAACGCCGTGCCGGTGGAACTGACTTTGACCGAGTTCTGGATGGTGCATACGCTGGCGAAGTTTCCCGGCCACGTGAAGGACCGCGACCAGCTCATGCACGACGCACGGCTGGTGGTCGATGAGGGCACCATCACTTCCCACATCAAGCGCATCCGCCGCAAGTTCCAGGCCGTCGATCCGAAGTTCGACCAGATCGACACGGTGTACGGCATGGGGTATCGCTGGAAGGCATGAAGCCACGCTCGTCATTCCCGCCCCCGATCGGAGTCGAGGGCAGGCTCCAGCGGGAATCCATACGCCGCGTGGATTCCCGCTTTCGCGGGAATGACGGGGGCTGGTCACGCCGGTACTCATGAAAGCAGGATCACCTTTCCGCTTCAGCCTTCGTCTCAAACTGGCGCTGGTGGCGCTGACGCTGCTCGCCCTGCCCTGGGTCGGTTATCGCTACGTGCAGGAGATGGAGCGCTTCCTGCTCGAGGCGCAGCAACAGGCGCTGCTGGCGACGGCGCGCGCGGTGGCCACCGCCTTGCACGAGCGGCCGCAACTCATGCGCGTCAAGCCGGCGCAGAGCGACGAGGCGCGGCGTGCGGCGGAGGAGAGCCTGCGGCGGGCGACGGAGCGCGCCGAAAAATCCGGCCAGCCGGTGCTGGTCGGGGAGATCGGACGCGAATCGGTGATGTCGGAACAGCAGTCGGTGGCGGAGATCGGCGCCATTCTGCGTGGGCTGGAGCGCTCGACTTCGCGCATCTGGGTGGTGAACCGCGAGCTGAAGCTCCTGGCGCTCGCCGGCAGCCTGAAGCCGCAGGCGATGCCGGAGAATGGCGGAGGCGAGGGTGTCGCGCGGCTGTGGCGCAGCCTCCTTGCCCGCATCGTGCCGCGCCCGGCCGAGGACTTCGACGAGGCGCTGGATGAAGACGTGCTCG
>JBDHRL010000189.1:0-2631 GCA_039807535.1 Rhodocyclaceae bacterium | reverse complement strand
CGAATTCACGGGAAAGCAAGGCCATTCTCGCGGCCATCGAGGCCGGCGATTTCCCCGAAACCGCCCGGCTCTACCGGTTTCAGCGACGAAGACCTTGCGCTGCTCTGGCAGGCGCTGTGCAGCATGTACGAGCAGGATCGCTCCGCCAGCAAGGGCGTGATGTCCTGCCGCGGCCTCTATGTCTTCAAGCACGTCGGCACGGACAGCAACGAGGAGCAACGCAAGCAGCAGGCGAGGCTGGGCTGTGCGCCGGCGCACCGCCTGCTGGATTTCTCCACGGACAGGCGCGAGGTGCCGGAGTCGATCATCGACATCCGCAAGAAGGAAGGGCTTGCCGGATCGCCGCGGTCATTCACCGACTATGCGGTGACGCTGCACGCCGAGAGAATGCCGAGGGGCGTCGAGTTGATGACATATGGCGTTTGACCGAAGAAGCGTCTCGGGTCTACTGTCGTCCGGACCAATACTCCGGACGGCGGCTCTGGTGGGCAACGGCAACGATGGTTATCGTGCCCTTGTCGTGGCGATAGACAAGGTCGTAGGGAAATCGGTGCGCCGTCATGCGCCGGCAGGGCGGCACGGTGAGTGTGCCTAAATCGGGATGTTCAATGAGCAGACGGATGACCCGCAGAATCTCGTTGCGGAATGCCTTCGCCTGGCCGACTCCAGCTTCCCGGGCATACCACCGTGTTGCTTCGACGAACTCGCTCCTGGCGTCTTGCGCGAAGCGAAACTTCACTTGTCGTATTCGCGGATGATAGCGTCGATTTCGGCGAATACCTCGTCAGCCGGAATGCACTGGGTGCGCCCCGCTTCCAGGTCCGCGACACGCCGTGCGATTTCCACGTCCCAGGCCTTGGCAATTTCCTCGGGCGCTTCCTCGGCCGGGCCTTCAAGGCTGAGGATCAGGCGGTGTATCAGGCTGCCGCGCTCTGTGGGCGACAATTCCAGGGCTTGGGCTTCGATGTCTTTCAGGATGGTGGCCATTTGAGAACCTCCGTCAGGGATGCAGAACACTATGCATATTAGCAGCCTAACGCCCAACGATACAGACCCGATTCCGCTCTCGGCGCTGAACCAGTGGTCGTATTGTCCGCGCCGCTGCTGCCTGATCCACATGGAAGGGGAATTTACCGACAACATTCATACGGCGCGCGGAACGGCGGAACACAAACGGGCGGACGATATCCGTCAGGAAACCCAGTCGGGGCTCCGGGTGGAGACCGCGCTGCCGGTCTGGTCCGACCGGCTTGGCCTGGTGGGTAAGTGCGACGTGGTCGAGTTTCTTTCCGGCGGGACAGCCTACCCGGTGGAATACAAGCATGGCGCGCGCAAGAAATGGATCAACGACGACATCCAGCTCGCCGCCCAGGCGCTGTGCCTGGAGGAAATGACTGGTAAAGCCGTCCCGTTTGGAGCCATCTACCATGCCAGTTCCCGGCGGCGAAGAGAGGTGGCGATCACGGCGGAATTGCGCCGGGCGGTTGAGACCTGTATCGCCGAGGTGCGCGCCGCCCTGCGGAGACTGACTTTGCCACCGCCCCTGAACGACAAGCGCTGCCGCGAGTGTTCTCTGGTCGAGCTTTGCCAGCCCGGAGTGTTGGCCGGGCGGGAGAAACAGCACCGCCTCGCTGCCACCCTGTTCGATCCCGACGGCGCGGGAGTGTGACCGTGCGCACGTTGCTCAACACCCTCTACGTCACCACGCCGCAGGCCTATCTGCACCTGGACAACGACACCGTGCGCATCGAGGTCGAACGCGAGACGAAGCTGCGCGTGCCATTGCATCACTTGGGCGGAATCGTCGTTTTCGGCAATGTGCTGGTCTCTCCGGCGCTGATGCACCGGCTGGCCGATCAGGGGCAGAGTCTGGTGCTGCTGGATGCCAACGGCCGCTTCAAGGCGCGGCTGGAGGGGCCGGTGTCGGGCAACATTCTGCTGCGTCGCGCCCAGCACGAGAAGGCGAACGATGGCGCATTTGCGCTGCGTGTGGCGCGCGCCTGCGTCGCCGGCAAGCTGCGCAACAGCCGTCAGGTGCTGCTGCGCGGCGCACGCGAGGCGAAAAACGAGCCGGAAGCGGCGGCACTCTCGCGCGGTGCGGACGATCTCGCCGCCGCCCTGCGTGCGCTGCCGGCAGTGCACGATCTCGACATCGTTCGCGGCATCGAGGGTGAAGCGGCGCGGCAATATTTCGGCTGTATCAATAGCCTCGTGCGCGCCGACGCACGAGAGGATTTTGCGCTCGATGGGCGCACCCGGCGTCCGCCGCGGGACCGCATGAATGCGCTGCTGTCGTTTCTGTATTCCATGTTGATGAACGATTGCCGTTCGGCCGTGGAATCGGTGGGCATGGACCCGCAACTGGGTTTTCTGCATGCGGTGCGCCCCGGACGGGCCGCGTTGGCGTTGGACCTGATGGAAGAGTTCCGCCACCAGGCCGACCGCCTTGCCCTGACGCTCGTCAATCGCGGCCAGGTGCGTGGGGACGATTTCATGCTGCATGAAGGTGGTGGCGTCACGCTGGCAGAGCAGGGACGAAAAGCCGTGGTGGTGGCCTGGCAGGAGAGAAAGCAGGAGGAAATTTCCCATCCGCTACTGGAGGAGCCGGTTGCGCTTGGCCTGCTGCCGCAG
>JBDHRL010000002.1:0-70949 GCA_039807535.1 Rhodocyclaceae bacterium | reverse complement strand
AGTGGTAGTTCAGTCGGTTAGAATACCGGCCTGTCACGCCGGGGGTCGCGGGTTCGAGTCCCGTCCACTCCGCCAGCATCGAAAAAAGGCGAACGCAAGTTCGCCTTTTTTCATATCGTCCCCACATTCGAGAACGGTGGCAGAGCATGTTTGACGCAGTTCGCAACAGCAAACGGATTGTCCAGATTTTCCTGGCCCTGATCACGCTACCCTTCGCCTTCTGGGGTGTGGATTCCTATTTCCGCAGCGGCACCAGCGCCGGCGATCTGGCCGATGTCGGCGGCAGCAAGATATCCAGGCAGGAGCTTGCGCAAACCATGCGCGACCAGCAGGAGCGCCTGCGCGGGCAAATGGGACGCGAGTTCAATCCGGCCATGCTGGAGACCCCGGAAGCGCGGCAGGCGATGCTGGATTCCCTGGTGACGCAACGCTTGCTTCTGCTGCAGGCGTCCAAATCCGGCCTGACGGCCAGCGACGAACAGCTGCGCGACGTTATCGGCTCGATCCCCGCCCTGCAGGAAGACGGCAGGTTCTCCCCGCGGCGCTATGAGCAGGCGCTGCGCGCCCAGAGCCTGACGCAGGCCGGCTTCGAGGCCAAGTTGCGCCAGGACCTGACCTTGCAGCAGCTGGTGCAGGCGGTATCCGATACCGCGATCATCTCCGACGCTTCTGCGCGGAAATTGATTGCCATCCAGCTCGAGGAGCGCCAGGTCAGCGAGGTCACGTTCCGCCCGGAGCAGTATGCCGCCCAAGTGAAGATATCGGCCGATACCGTCAAGGATTACTACGAGAAAAATCACAAGCAATTCGAGGTTCCGCAACAGATCCGCGTCGAATACGCCGTCCTGAGCCGGGAGGCGCTGGCCGACCAGATCACGATCGGCCCGGACGACATCAAGAACGCTTACGAAAAGAACGCCAAGAATTACCAGACGCAGGAGGAGCGTCGTGCGAGCCACATCCTCATCCAGTCTCCGACCGAAGCTCCGGAATCCGAGCAGAAGGCGGCGCGCGCCAAGATCGATGCTCTCCTCCAGCAGGTGAAAAAGAACCCCGCTGACTTTGCCAGGCTCGCCAAGGAAAACTCGCAGGATCCGGGATCGGCTGCGCAGGGCGGAGATCTGGGTTTCTTCCCGCGCGGCGCCATGGTGAAGCCGTTCGAGGACGCCGTGTTCTCGCTGAAGGAAAACCAGATCAGCGACGTGGTGCGCAGCGAGTTCGGCTACCACATCATCCGCCTGACCGGCATCAAGCCGGGCAAGATGCGCAGCCTGGAGGACGCGCGCGATGCGATCGCGACGGAACTCAAGCTGCAGGCGGCGGCGAAGAAGTTCGCCGAGGCGGCCGAAAGTTTCTCGAATATGGTTTATGAACAGCCGGACAGCCTGAAGCCGGCAGCGGAGAAATACAAGCTGCCGATCCGTCAGACCGGATTTTTCGACCAGGCCAATCGCGCTGCGGCCGGCCCCCTGGCCAGCAACGACAAGCTGTTTGCGGCCCTGTTCTCGGACGACGCCCTGAAAAACAGACGCAATACCGACGCCATCGAGGTTGCACCGAACACGCTCGTCGCCGCGCGCGTCATGGAAGTGCGGCCTGCAGAATTGCGCCCGTTCGAATCGGTGAAGGCCGAAATCGGAAAGAACCTGGCCGCGGAAGCCGCGGCTCGCCTGGCTGTGCAGGAAGGGGAGGACAAGCTGGCCAGGCTGCGCAAGGGCGAGAACGTCGCGCTTTCATGGGGCCCGCCGCAGACCGTCGTGCGTCAGCCGATGCGCGGACTGCTGCCCGAGGCGCAGCACGCCATCTTCAAGGCGTCCGTGGGCAAGCTGCCGGCGTATGCCGGCGCGCGGCTTTCCAACGGGGCGTATGCCCTCTTCCGCATCGCGGAGGTGCGCTCGGGTGTGGCCAAGGGCGGGGCCGATCCGAAGTCGAAGGCGCTGCGCGCGCAGCTGGCGCAGTTCGCCGGAACGGAGGATTTCGATTCCTATCTCGCCGCCTTGCGCGAACGTTATGGCGTGAAGATCAACAAGTCCGCCCTGGCCAAGGGCGAGGGCGAATAGGAACGCTATTGCGGCAAGGGCTCCGCATTGCCCAGGGCCGTGGTATTGAGGCCGCCGTCCACGTAAAGGATTTCGCCGGTGATACCGCTGGCCAGGTCCGAGAGCATGAAAGCGGCGGCATTGCCGACTTCCTCGATGGTGACGTTGCGCCGCAGCGGCGCATGGTGCGCGTTGTAGGCGAGCAGCCTGCCGAAGTTGCCGATGCCGGAAGCGGCCAGGGTCTTGATCGGGCCGGCCGAAATGGCATTGGCACGGATGCCCTGCGGGCCAAGGCAGAACGCCAGATAGCGTGTGCTGGCTTCGAGGCTGGCCTTGGCAAGGCCCATGGTGTTGTAGTTGGGCATCGTGCGCTCGGCGCCCAGGTAGGTCAGGCAGAGCAGGGCGGGATGGCGTCCCTTGAGCAGCAGCGGCCGGGCCGCCTTGGCCAGTGCCGGAAAGCTGTAGGAAGAAACGTCGTGGGCGATGCGGAAGGCCTCGCGGTTGATGCCGTCGAGGAAGTCGCCCTCGATGGCCTCGCTCGGTGCGAAGGCGATCGAATGCACCAGCCCGTCGAGTCCGTCCCACTGCTTGCCCAGCTCGGCGAAGAGCGCGGCGATCTGCGCGTCCTCGGCAACGTCGCAGGAAAAAACCAGCTTGCTGCCGAACTCGTCGGCGAATTTGGCGACGCGCTCCCTGAAACGGTCGTTCTGGTAGGTGAAGGCGAGTTCGGCGCCCTCGCGATGACAGGCCTTGGCGATGCCGTAGGCGATCGAGCGGTTGGAGAGCAGGCCGGTGATGAGGATGCGTTTCCCTGCAAGAAAGCCCATCGTCGTATCCCCTTAAATTGACAGCAGGATTATAACGGAGCGGTGCAGATGACGTCAAATCGCCCATCCGCTACACTCCGCGCACGATGCGCGAATTCTCCCTGCATGCCTGGCTGCTTGCCGTTGCCGCTCTGCTCGGCGGTTGTGGCGAGATATGGAACAATCCCTATCCGTCGCAGGACGGCGGCAGGAACATCCTTTACAGCGCCTTCACCGAACGGCCCAAGCATCTCGACCCCGTGCAGTCCTACAGCGAGGACGAGGCGGAGTTCAATTCCCAGATCTATGAACCGCCGCTGCAGTACCACTACCTGAAGCGGCCGTATACGCTGGTTCCGCTGACGGCCGAGGCGATGCCGCGGGTGCGCAGCGTGGATGCCGCCGGCCGCGACGTGCCGGCCGATTCGCCGCGCGTGGCCTTCACGCTCTACGAGATCCGCATTCGCCCCGGCATCCTCTACCAGCCGCATCCCGCCTTTGCCCGCGCTGCCGACGGGCAGCCGCGCTATCAGAACCTGGCCGCACACGATCTGAAGGACGTGTATACCCTGCGCGATTTTTCGCAGCTCGACACGCGCGAGCTGACGGCGGAGGACTATGTCTACCAGATCAAGCGTCTGGCCCATCCGCGCCTGCATTCGCCGGTATTCGGCCTGATGAGCGAATACGTTGTAGGCCTGAAAGCGTTTGCGGAGCGGCTGCGGGCCGCGGATGCGGCGCTGGCCGCTTCGGGCAGGAAGGATGCATGGCTCGACCTGACGAAGTTCCCGCTCGACGGCGTCGAGCTCATCGACAAATACAGCTATCGCATTCGCATCAAGGGCCGCTATCCGCAATTCGCCTATTGGCTGGCGATGAATTTCTTCGCGCCGGTGCCGGTCGAGGCCGACCGCTTCTTCGCCCAGCCCGGCATGATCGAGAAAAACCTGACGCTCGACTGGTATCCGATCGGCACCGGGCCCTACATGCTGACGGAGAACAATCCCAACGCGCGCATGGTGCTGGAGCGCAATCCGAACTTCCGCGGTGAGATCTATCCGTCCGAGGGCGAGGCGGGCGACAAGGCGGCGGGGCTGCTGGCGGACGCCGGCCGGCGCATGCCCTTCATCGACAGGGCGGTGTTCTCGCGCGAGCGCGAGGGCATTCCCTACTGGAACAAGTTCCTGCAGGGCTACTACGATTTCTCCGGCATCAGCTCCGACAGCTTCGATCAGGCCGTGCGCATCTCCGTCGAGGGCGAAGCCGGCGTGTCGCCGGAAATGGCGGCGCGGGGCATCCGGCTGGAAACCTCGGTCGGTACCGCCACGCGCTATTTTGCCTTCAACTGGCTCGATCCCGTCGTCGGCGGCGGCCAGGCCGATGCCGCCGCGCGCGAGCGGGCAAAGAAATTGCGCCAGGCGATTTCCATCGCCCTCGACTGGGAGGAATACATTTCCATTTTCGCCAACGGCCGCGGCATTCCGGCGCAGGGGCCGATCCCGCCCGGCATCTTCGGCATCCGCTCCGGCGCGGAAGGCATCGACCCGGTGGTCTACGACTGGGTGAATGGCGCGCCGCGCCGCAAGCCGCTCGAGGCGGCGAAGTCGTTGCTCGCCGAGGCCGGCTATCCGGACGGGCGTGACGCCAAGAGCGGTCAGCCGCTGGTGCTCTATCTCGACACCACCGACCGCGGCCCGGGCGACAAGCCGCGCCTCGACTGGTACCGCAAGCAGTTCGCCAAGCTGTCGATTCAGCTGGAAATCCGCGGCACCGACTACAACCGCTTCCAGGACAAGGTGCGCAAGGGCGCGGCACAGATGTTCGCCTGGGGCTGGAACGCCGACTATCCCGATCCGGAAAATTTCCTTTTCCTGTTCCATGGCCCGCAAAGCCGCGCCAGGACCCAGGGCGAGAATGCCGCCAACTACGCCAGCCCGGAATACGACCGGCTCTTCCAGCAGGTGAAGCACATGGAAAACGGCCCGGCGCGCCAGGCCCTGATCGATCGCATGCTCGCCATCCTGCACGATGATGCGCCGTGGTCCTTCGGCTTCCATCCCAAGGACTACAGCCTGCACCACGGCTGGGTGGCCAACCTCAAGCCCAACCACATGGCGCGCAACAGCCTCAAGTACCAGAAGATCGATGCCTTGCAGCGCGAGCGGCGGCGCGCCGAGTGGAACCGGCCGGTGCTGTGGCCGCTCGGGCTCGTCGCGGCGGCCTTCGCTCTCAGCGCGGCGCCGGCCGTGATCGGCTGGCGGCGCCGCGAGCGGCGGAAAGGCAGGGGCTGATGCTCGCCTACATCGTCCGCCGCCTGCTCTATGCCGTCCCGATCCTGGTCGGCGTTAACCTGCTCACCTTCGCGCTGTTCTTCGTCGTCAATACGCCGGACGACATGGCGCGCATGCAGCTCGGCATCAAGCGGGTGACGCCCGAGGCGATCGAGAAATGGAAGGCCGAGCGCGGCTACGACAAGCCGCTGCTCTACAACCGTTCCGCCGCGGGAACCGCAAGGGTCACGAACACCATTTTTTTCGAGAAGTCGGTGAAGCTGTTCGTCCTCGACTTCGGCCGCGCCGACGACGGCCGCGACATCGGCCACGAGATCCGCACGCGCATGGGCCCGAGCCTGGCCATCGCCGTGCCGACCTTCGTGCTCGGGCTCTTCGTCACGGTGACCTTCGCCCTGCTGCTGGCCTTCTTCCGCGCCTCCTACCTCGATTTCTGGGGCGTGGTGGTGTGCGTGGCCATGATGTCCGTATCCAGCCTGTTCTACATCATCGGCGGCCAGTACCTGGTGAGCAAGGTCTGGCATCTGGTGCCGATTTCGGGCTACGCCGGCGGCCTCGACGCCGTGCGCTTCCTCCTGCTGCCGGTCCTCATCGGCGTCGTCGCCGGCACCGGCAGCAGCACGCGCTGGTACCGCACCATCTTCATCGAGGAAATCGGCAAGGACTATGTGCGCACGGCGCGCGCCAAGGGCCTGTCCGAGGCGGCCGTGCTGTTCCGCCATGTGCTGAAGAACGCCTTGATTCCGATCCTCACCGGCGTGGTGGTGGTGATCCCGCTGCTGTTCATGGGATCGCTCATCACCGAGTCCTTCTTCGGCATCCCGGGCCTCGGCTCGTACACCATCGACGCCATCAACGCGCAGGACTTCGCCGTAGTGCGCTCGATGGTCTTCATCGGCTCGGTGCTCTACATCGCCGGCCTGCTGCTGACCGACCTGTCGTACACCCTGGTCGATCCGCGCGTGAGGCTGCAATGATGCCGGTGCTGCTGTGGACCGACCTGCTCGTCTTTCTGCTGGTTGCCTGCGGCGCCGGCGCCGGCGTCTACGTCAGCCGCCGCGAATACCTGCTCGCCTCGTGGGGGCGCGTCGGCGAGAGCCGCGCCGGCATGGCCTCGATGACCGTGCTGGCGGCCTTCGTCGTCATCGGGCTGCTCGACTCGCTGCACTACCGGCCGCGACTGGAAGCCGCGACCGGCCAGGCTGGAGGGGGCTACGGCAGCGAGGTGCATAGCGTGCTGGACGCCCTGCTGCAGCCGCTGCGCGCCGCCACCGAGAAGACCTATTCGGCGCCCCTCGCAGCGCGCCTGTATGCCCGGGAGACGGTGGAACTGCCCGACGGCAGCCAGGCGCGCGTGTATCCGCGCCTGCGGCACGGCGGCGCCCACCTCAAGGATGCCGAGGCGGAGTGGGGCCGCGATGTGGCGCTGCGCATCCTGCGCGGTCTTGCCCTCGCCGTGCTGTGCGGACTGACTTTTGCCGCGCTGGCAGTGCGGCTGGCGTCACGCCGCTGGGGCATCGGCCGGCGTGCTGCCTGGCGCCGCATCCGGCGCGGCGAGACGCGCTTCGCCTGGCAGGCCGTGATCCTCACGGTGAGCGCGCTTCTGCTGCTGGCCGGACCGGTCGTCTCCCTGGCCGGCGGCTACCATGTCTTCGGCACCGACAAGGTCGGCCAGGACGTCCTCTACCTGACGCTCAAGAGCATTCGCACCGGACTGGTCATCGGCACCATCACCACGCTGGCCATGCTGCCCTTCGCCCTCGCTCTGGGCATCGTCGCCGGTTATTTCGGCGGCTGGGTGGACGATCTCATCCAGTATGTCTACACGACGCTCAACTCGATTCCCGGCGTGCTGCTCATCGCCGCCGCGGTGCTGATGGTGCAGGTGGCGATCGACACGCACCCGGACTGGTTCGCCACCGCCGCCCAGCGCGCCGACGCGCGTCTGCTGGCACTGTGCCTGATCCTCGGCGTGACGAGCTGGACCGGACTGTGCCGGCTGCTGCGCGCCGAGACGCTCAAGCTGCGCGAGCTGGAATACGTGCAGGCGGCGCAGGCCTTCGGCGCGTCGACGGCGCGCATCCTCGGCCGTCACATCCTGCCCAACGTCATGCACATCGTGCTCATCACGGTGGTAATGGACTTCTCCGGCCTGGTGCTGGCGGAGGCGGTGCTCTCCTACATCGGTATCGGTGTCGATCCGAGCACGATCAGTTTCGGCACCATGATCAACACGGCGCGCCTCGAACTTGCGCGCGAGCCGGTGGTGTGGTGGTCGCTGGTCGCCGCCTTCGTCTTCATGTTCGTCCTGGTTCTGGCGGCCAACCTGTTTGCCGACGCCGTGCGCGACGCCTTCGATCCGCGCGTCGCCAGCCGCCGGGTGGTGGTCCCGGCGCAGGGGGCGGCGGCATGAGCGCGCCGCACGATCGCCCGAGGGGGCGCCAGCCGCGAAGCGGAGCCGCGCAGCGGCGCACCAGCGTCATCCCCTTTCCCGGGATGGGTGATGGGGAAAAGGGACTCCAGTGAGCCTGCTGCGCGTCGAATCGCTGCGGACATGCCTGGCGAGCGCCGCCGGCACGGTGCGCGTCGTCGACGACGTCTCCTTCGAAATTGCCGAAGGAGAGACCTTCGCGCTGCTTGGCGAGTCCGGCTGCGGCAAGTCGATGACGGCACTGTCGCTGATGCGCCTCCTGCCCGATGCCGGTGCCGTCGCCGGCGGCCGCGTCCTGCTGAAAGGCCGCGACCTGCTGGCGCTGTCCGAATCCGAGATGCGCGACGTGCGCGGCGGCGAAATGGCGATGATCTTCCAGGAACCGGCCACCGGCCTGAACCCGGTGATCACGGTCGGGCGACAGATCGGCGAGGCGCTGGCACGCCATGCGGCTCTGGGCGGCCCGGCAGCGCGCCGGCGTGCGCGGGAACTGCTCGAAGCGGTCGGCATTCCGGATGCCGCACGACGCCTCGACGAGCATCCCTTTCAGCTCTCCGGCGGCATGAAGCAGCGCGTCATGATCGCCATGGCGCTGGCCGGCGATCCGGCATTATTGATTGCCGATGAGCCGACCACCGCCATCGACGTCACCATCCAGGCGCAGGTACTCGAGCTGCTGGGCGAGTTGCAGCGCCGGCGCGGCATGGGCATGCTGCTGATCACCCACGACCTCGGCATCGTCGGCCAGCTGGCCAGCCGCGTCGGCGTCATGTATGCGGGCGAACTGGTCGAGGTGGCCGGCCGCGCCGCGTTTTTCGCCGCGCCGAAGCATCCCTATTCGATGAAACTGTTCGCTGCGCTGCCGCGGCCGGAACGGCGAGGCGGCATGCTGGAAACCATTTCCGGCAGCGTGCCGCCGCTGACCACGATCTTTGCCGGCTGCCGCTTCGCCGACCGCTGCCCGCGCGCCTGGGCACGCTGCCATGCGCAGGTGCCGGCCTGGCATGAGGCCGAGGCGGGCCACGCCGTGCGCTGCCATCTCTACGACCCCCGGGCAGCAGCGGGCGCTGAGGATGCCGTTGCGGCTGCGCCGCCGCAGCAAGGCGAGCCGGCGTCTCCGCGGACGCCGCAGGCGGAGCCGCCATTGCTGGAAGTTGCCGATCTGAAGATGCATTTTCCCATTCGCCAGGGCGTGTTCCGGCGCGTCGTGGGGCAGGTGAAGGCGGTGGACGGCGTCTCGCTGGAACTGACTTTGGGGCGCACGCTGGCGCTGGTGGGGGAATCCGGCTGCGGCAAGACCACGGCCGGCAAGGCGATCCTGCAACTGCTCCGGCCGACCGCCGGCAGCGTGCGCTTCCGCGGCGAGGAACTGACGTCGCAGCCGCCGCCGCGCCTGCGCCGCCTGCGCCGCGACATGCAGATCGTCTTCCAGGACCCGTATGCCTCGCTCGACCCGCGCATGCGCGTCGGCGACATCATCGAGGAAGGCATGACCGCCCTCGGTGCGGAAGCATCGGCGGCGGGGCGCGGACAGCGTACGGCCGATCTGCTCGAGCGCGTCGGCCTGTCCGCCGCCATGCGCGGACGCTATCCGCACGAATTCTCCGGCGGCCAGCGCCAGCGCATCGCCATCGCGCGCGCGCTGGCGGTCGCGCCGCGCCTGCTGGTATGTGACGAGCCCACCAGCGCGCTCGACGTGTCGGTGCAGGCGCAGATCCTCAATCTGCTGAAGGCGCTGCAGGCTTCGCTCGGTCTGGCTTACCTGTTCATCACCCACAACATCGCCGTGGTGGAATACCTGGCGCACGAGGTGGCGGTGATGTACCTCGGCCGCATCGTCGAGCGCGGAACGGTGGAGGAAATCCTGGGCGCGCCGAAGCATCCCTACACGGAAGCGCTGCTCTCCGCCGTGCCGCGCATCGAGGGCGAATCGGGCCGTACCGTCATCGCACTCAAGGGAGACATGCCCTCGCCGGCGAATCCGCCGGGCGGTTGCCATTTTCATCCGCGCTGTCCGCGTGCCATGCCGGTATGCAGCATCAGCTATCCGGCGACGACGCGGCTGAGCGATACGCGCAGCGTGCGCTGCCACCTGTTTGGCTGAAGCCGCAGCCGGTACGGTCTTACTTGCCTGCGGCGGGGCGTTTGACAGGCGGTTTCTTGTCCTGCTGCTTCTTCGGCGGTGGCCTGACGTTCTTCTTGGCCGGCGCCGATTTTTTACCGTTCTGCGAAGCGACCTGCCTCCTGCCTTTGATCGGAGGCTTGCTGACCGCCGGCTTGACGACGGGAAGATTGACGTCGAGCAGATTGGACGTGGCCGCGCCGCCCCTGGCCGGCACGAGGAGTGTGTGGCCCGGGCCGACGCGCATTTTGCCGCTGATGCCATTGACGTGCCTGAGGCGCGCCACCGTCAGGCCATGCCGCTTGGCGATGCCTTCGAGCGTTTCGCCCTTCTTGATGGTGTAGGCCTGCCAGTTGGTCAGCGGCTGGTTGTGGGCCTCGAGATTGGACAGAAACACATCGACTTTTTCGGACGGCAGGACGATGTTGGCGCCGCCCTGGTCCGGAATGACCGGGCGGTTGTAGGCCGGGTTGAGCGCGAGGAACTCCTCGATGGTCATTTCCGCCAGACGCGCTGCGATGGCCACATCCATGTGGGCGGAAACTTCGACGGTCTGGAAATAGGGCTTGTTGGCAATCGGATCCAGGTTGACGTTGAACATTCCCGGCTGGGCGATGATGTTCTTCAGGGCCTGCAGCTTGGGCACGTACCAGCGCGTCTCGTTGGGCATGGACAGGCTGAGGTAGTCGGTCGGCAGGCCTTTCGCCTTGTTTTTGTTGATGGCGCGTGCCACGGCATTCTCGCCCCAGTTGTAGGAGGCGAGCGCCAGATGCCAGTCGCCGTGCATCTCGTAGATCGACTGCAGGTAATCGAGGGCCGCGCCGGTGGAGGCGATGATGTCGCGCCGCTGGTCCATCCACCAGTTCTGGTCGAGCTGGTAGGTCTTGCCGGTCGAGGGGATGAATTGCCACATGCCGGAGGCGTGGGCGCGCGAATAGGCCATCGGGTTGTAGGCGCTCTCGACGATCGGCAGCAGGGCGAGCTCCGTCGGCATGCCGCGCTTTTCCAGCTCTTCGACGATGTAGTGCATGTAGCGCCGGCTGCGGTCGACGACACGCCGGAGATAGTCCGGGCGGGCGAGATACCAGGCCTGCTGTTGCTGCACCAGCGGACTGTCGAGATTCGGCATGCCGAAGCCGTTGCGGATGCGGTCCCACAGGTCGTCGGGCGGCCGGGTCAGATCGATCGACACAAGTGGCGGCGGATCTTCCTTCAGCTCGATGGTCGGGACGGGATCAGGCAGCGGGCTTTCCGCAGCCGCAGGCGGGGGCACGGCAACGGTCTGCCGATCCTCTTCTGCGGCTGCGGAAACGGCGAAAAACAGGCTGAGAGACAGGCAGGCAAGGGTTCCCGTCAGAGCGGGCTTGAGCTTGAACATGGAGCCGGGACGTGCGAAAGCCCAATGCTACCCTTGCTTCCCCGGGAGCGTCAATTTTCCTCTATGAAAAAACGCAGGCGAAACTGCAACAGGGCCGCAATTCGGCTATGCTGTCGCGCAAGAACAGGAACATACAATCCCTTGCCTCTTCAATGAAAGCGCTCGTCGTCGAGGACACCGCCACCGGCCAGGCCGTGATCTGCCATCTGCTCGAGCGCATGGGCATTCAGCCCGTGCAGGCACGCGACGGCATGGCGGGAATCGCCAGCTTCGAGCGCGAGCGGCCCGATCTCATTCTCCTCGATGTCCTCCTGCCGGGCACCGACGGCTTCGAGGTGGCGCGGCGCATCCGCGCCATGGAGAAGCCCGGCGAATGGACGCCGATCATTTTTCTTACTGCGCTGACCAAGGACGAGGATCTCGAGCGCGGCATCGAGGCGGGCGGCGACGACTATCTTCTCAAGCCGCTCAGCGAAGTGGTGCTGGGCGCCAAGGTGCGCGCGATGCAGCGCATCATCCAGATGCGCCATTCGCTGCTGGTGCTGACGCGCAAGCTCGACAGCGCCAATCGGGAACTGACCCGGCTGTCGGCGGTGGACGGGCTGACCGGAATCGCCAATCGCAGGCTGTTCGACGAAGCGCTTCTGCGTGAATGGCGGCGCTGCCTGAGGGCGCGCGAGCCGCTGTCCCTCCTGATGGTCGACGTGGATTTCTTCAAGCAGTACAACGATTGCTACGGCCACCAGGGCGGTGATGCGTGCCTCAAAAAGGTGGCGGAAACCCTGCAGGGCAAGCTGCGGCGTCCGGCCGACATCGTGGCGCGCTACGGCGGAGAGGAGTTCGCCGTCATCCTGCCGAATACCGTGTTGGAGGGCGCCATGGGCGTTGCCGAATCGATGCGCCTCGCAATTCAGGATGGTGAGTTGCCGCACGCAGGCTCGCCTTTCGGCGTCCTCACGGTCAGCATCGGGACGGCGACCATGCAGCCCCGGCGGGCGGAGGACATGCCGCGCCTGGTGAGCGCCGCGGACTGGGCGCTCTACGAGGCCAAGCGGCAGGGACGCAATGGCGTGCAGGCAGCCGATCCGGCGCTGCTTCCGGACTGACTTTCAAGGGCCTGTTCACATTCATTCTGTCGGCAGAATGAATGTGAACAGGCCCTAGCGAAAGCTGTTCTTCCACTCCCGCAGCACGGCAAACACTTCGACAGGTCCGTGCAGCCGGGCGCCGCAGTGGAGCCCGGCCGCCGCCGCCACTTCGGGCTCTGTGCAGCGCAGGAAGGGATTGGTCGCCAGTTCTTCGGCGAGCGTGAAGGGGACCGTGGGCTGCTGGTTCTTGCGCAATTCCGCAACCCGGACGGCCCTTGCCTGCAGAGCGGCATTGCCCGGTTCGACGGCGAGGGCAAAGCGGATGTTCGACTGGGTGTACTCGTGGGCGCAGAAAACACGGGTAGCCGGGGGCAGGACAGCCAGCTTGTTCAGCGAAGCCCACATTTGCTCGGCCGTTCCCTCGAACAGGCGGCCGCAGCCACAGGCGAACAGGGTGTCTCCGCAGAACAGCGCACCTTGCCCCGGGGCATCGCAGTGGTAGGCGATGTGTCCGCGGGTATGCCCGGGGACATCGAGCACTTCGATGCGCGCCTGGATGCCAGGCAGGGCTACGGCATCGCCCTCCCGCAGCGGCGCCGTGATGCCGGCGATCGCTTCCTTTGCCGGCCCATAGACCGGAACGGGATGGTGTGCGAGCAGTTCGTCGATGCCGCCAGTGTGGTCGCCGTGATGGTGCGTGAGCAGGATGGCGGCCAGGCTAACGTCCTCTTGCTCCAGATGACGCAGCACGGGCGCCGCATCGCCCGGGTCGACGACGGCGATGCGGCGGTCCTGGCCCAGCAGCCAGATATAATTGTCTTCAAATGCGCGCAAGGCTTGGATGTCCATATCGCGATTCTCGGACTTCGGAACAAAATGTCAAATCCCGCCATCGATGCCTGGCTGCTGACCCCGCAGGGAAAATACATCCTCGAATGGGAGCAGCTCCGCTATGACCAGATGGTTGCCGACATTTTCGGCTTCAACGCCGTTCAAATCGGCCTGCCGCAATGCGACTGCCTGCGCGCGAACCGCATGCCGCTGCGCTTCGTCTATGACGCTACCCGGCCGGCAGATGCGGTTGGCGATCCGCATCACCTCCCGCTGGCCGGCAACAGCGTGGACCTGGCGGTGTTGCCGCACGTTCTCGAGTTCGCGACCGACCCGCATCAGATTCTGCGCGAGGTCGAGCGGGTGCTGGTGCCGGAGGGCCATGTGCTGATTTCGGGCTTCAATCCGCACAGCCTGTGGGGCATCAAGCGAAGGATGGCCGGTCGTGCGGCCGCTTTCCCCTGGCAGGGACAATATTTCAGTGTGCGGCGCCTGAAGGATCTGTTGCAATTGCTCAGCTTCGAAACCCAGGCAGGCTGCTTTGGCCGCTATGCGCCGGCCGTGACGCAGGAAGAGTGGCTGCGCCGCTGGCATTTCCTCGAACTGGCCGGCGACCGCTGGTGGCCGATCGCCGGCGCCGTGTATCTTCTGCAGGGCGTCAAGCGCCAGCATGGCCTGCGCATGCTCACGCCCTCCTGGCATGATCGCAAGGCGCGTGCCAAGGCACTCGCGCCGGCGGTCCAGCGGATCCAGAAGGGCGGTCGATGAGCGCGGCCAAGGAGACCGTGGAAATCTTCACCGACGGTGCCTGCAGCGGCAATCCGGGCCCCGGCGGCTGGGGAGTGCTGCTGCGGATGGGTGGCCACGAGAAGGAGTTGTTCGGAGGCGAGGCCGACACCACCAACAACCGCATGGAGCTGACTGCCGTGATCCGCGCCCTGGGGGCCCTCAAGCGGCCGGTGCAGGCCCGCGTGCATACCGATTCGCAGTATGTGCAGAAGGGCATCAGCGAATGGATCCATGGTTGGAAGAAGCGTGGCTGGCGTACCGCCGGCAAGCAGCCGGTGAAAAACGCAGAGTTGTGGCGCGAACTCGATGCGCTGGCCTCGCGCCATCGCATCGAGTGGCATTGGGTGAAAGGGCATGCCGGTCATGCGGAAAACGAGCGCGCCGACGCCCTTGCGCGCCGGGGGATCGAAACCTTGAAAGGAAAGCACACTTGAGGCAGGTTGTCCTCGACACGGAAACGACCGGCCTCGATTTCCGGTTGGGCGATCGCGTCATCGAGATCGGCTGCGTCGAGCTGCTCAACCGCAAATTGACCGGCCAGCGCTTTCACCGCTACATCAACCCTGAACGCGAAGTGGAAGCGGGTGCGCTGGCCATTCATGGCCTGTCCAGCGAGTTCCTGCAGGACAAGCCGCGCTTTGGCGAGATTGTCGCCGAGTTCCTCGATTTCATTCAGGGGGCAGAGTTGATCATTCACAACGCCGCGTTCGATGCCGGATTTCTCGACAACGAGCTGGCCCTGCAGCAACTCTCCCCGCTGGAACAGGTCTGTTCGGGCGTGGTGGACACCCTGAAGATGGCGCGTGAGCTGCATCCGGGGCGCAGGAATTCGCTGGATGCGCTGTGCGAGCGTTACACCATCGACAACTCCGGCCGAACCCTGCACGGGGCGCTGCTCGACGCGGAGCTTCTGGCGGAGGTTTACCTGGCCATGACGCGCGGTCAGGAGAGCCTGATCATGGAACTGGAGACCGCTCCCGCCGCCGACCCGCAAGAAATGCCGGCTGCGGAGCGTCCGCTCTTGCGCGTGCTGCGTGCCAGTGCCGAAGAACTGGCCGAGCACGAGCGGGTACTGGCCGAGATCGACGGGGAAAGCAAGGGCGGAAGAATCTGGCCTGCGCCAGGCGGACTTTGAAAAGGAAGCGGTATCGGCTACAATAGCGCCCTTTCAGGCGCGTAGCTCAGCTGGTTAGAGCACCACCTTGACATGGTGGGGGTCGTAGGTTCGAGTCCTATCGCGCCTACCAATTCGAAAACAGAAGTCAGAGGACGGGGGCCGAGGCGGCTTCGGTTTTCTGGCTTTTGTTGTTTATGGCGGTCTCGGGATGCTGACGATTACATTGCCGGATGGTTCAAAGCGGGAATACCCCCAAGCGGTCACGGTGGCCGAGGTGGCGGCCTCGATCGGGGCCGGCCTGGCCAAGGCAGCGCTGGCCGGGAAGGTGGATGGAAAGCTGGTCGACACCGGCTTCCGTATCGAACGTGACAGCACGCTGGCCATCATCACGGAGAAGGATGCCGAAGGCGTCGAGATCCTGCGCCATTCGACGGCGCATCTGCTGGCCTATGCCGTCAAGGAGCTGTTTCCCGAGGCCCAGGTCACCATCGGCCCGGTGATCGACAACGGCTTCTATTACGATTTTTCCTACAAGCGGCCCTTCACGCCGGAAGACCTTGCGCAAATCGAGACGCGCATGGCCGAGTTGGCGAAGAAGGATTTTCCCGTCGTGCGCGAAGTGTGGCCGCGCGACAAGGCGGTGGCCTACTTCGAGTCGATCGGCGAGCGCTACAAGGCCGAGATCATCGCCTCCATTCCGGCCGGCCAGGAAGTGTCGCTCTACCGCGAAGGTGACTTCATCGACCTCTGTCGCGGTCCGCACGCTCCCTCGACCGGCAAGCTGAAGGTCTTCAAGCTGATGAAGGTGGCCGGCGCCTACTGGCGCGGCGATTCGCGCAACGAAATGCTCCAGCGCATTTATGGCACGGCCTGGGCGAAGAAGGACGAGCTGGACGCCTATCTGCACATGCTGGAGGAGGCGGAAAAGCGCGACCACCGCAAGCTCGGTCGCCAGCTCGATCTTTTCCACCTGCAGGACGAAGCGCCGGGCATGGTGTTCTGGCACCCCAAGGGCTGGGTGATCTGGCAGGAGGTCGAACAGTACATGCGCCGCCTCCTGAGCCAGAACGGCTACCAAGAGGTGCGCACGCCCCAGGTGATGGACCGCGTGCTGTGGGAAAAGTCCGGCCACTGGGAGAACTACGCCGAGCACATGTTCACCACCAAGGCAGAAGAGCGCGACTACGCCGTCAAGCCGATGAACTGCCCCGGCCATGTGCAGATATTCAACCAGGGCATCAAGAGCTATCGCGACCTGCCCTTGCGCCTGGCCGAGTTCGGCTCCTGCCATCGCAACGAGCCTTCCGGCGCCCTGCACGGCATCATGCGCGTGCGCGGCTTTGTGCAGGACGATGCCCATATCTTCTGCACCGAAGAGCAGATCCTCGCCGAATCGGCGGCCTTCATCGACCTGTTGCGCAGGGTTTACGCCGATTTCGGCTTCAACGACATCCTGGTCAAGCTGTCGACCCGGCCGGAAAAGCGCCTAGGTTCCGACGAGACCTGGGATCGGGCCGAAGCCGCGCTGGCGCAGGCTCTCGACGACAAGGGGCTGAAATACGGCCTGCAGCCGGGCGAGGGAGCCTTTTACGGCCCGAAGATCGAGTTTTCCCTGAAGGATTGCCTGGGTCGTGTCTGGCAATGCGGCACCTTGCAGCTCGATTTTTCCTTGCCGGGACGGCTTGGCGCCGAATATGTGGCCGAGGACAACAGCCGCCGCCAGCCGGTCATGCTGCACCGGGCCATTCTCGGCTCGATGGAGCGTTTCATCGGCATTCTCATCGAGCATCATGCCGGCGCCTTCCCGCTCTGGCTGTCGCCTGTCCATGCAGTAGTCATGAATATCTCTGAACACCAGTCCGATTACGCCGGGACTGTTGCGGAAAAGCTACGCCAGGCGGGCTTGCGGGCCGTTTCGGATTTGCGCAACGAAAAAATTAGCTATAAAATACGCGAACATAGCTTGCAAAAGCTGCCTTACCAGGTCGTCGTCGGCGACAAGGAGAAGGCGGCGGGGTTGGTCGCCGTGCGTGCCCGGGGAGGTCAAGATCTCGGGCAAATGTCCCTCGAGACGTTTGTCGAACGCCTGACGCGAGAACGCGATGCGCGGGCAGGGGCGGCCTGATTTTCGGATTTTTGGAGACTTGAACCATCGCACAGCCACAACAGAAGGCGCAGCGCCTGAACGAAGAAATCAATGCCCCCGAGATACGCCTGATCGGGGTGGAAGGCGAGCAGGTCGGGATCGTGCCGGTCCAGGCTGCGCTGAAGATGGCCGAAGAGGCGGGAGTGGATCTGGTTGAAATCGCGCCGCTGGCCACGCCGCCGGTGTGTCGCATCATGGACTACGGCAAGTTCAAGTATGCCGAGGCGAAAAAAGCCCATGAAGCGAAGCTGAAACAGAAGCAGATTCAGGTCAAGGAAGTAAAATTCCGGCCCGGGACCGACGAGGGTGATTACCAGATCAAGCTGCGGAACCTGGTCCGCTTCCTGCAGGAAGGCGACAAGACGAAAGTGACTCTGCGCTTCCGCGGCAGGGAAATGGCGCACCAGGAATTCGGTGTGCGCCTGCTGGAGCGGGTGAAGGCCGATCTGGAACTGTACGGTACCGTCGAGCAGTTTCCCAAGATGGAAGGGCGTCAGCTCATCATGGTGCTGGCGCCGGTCAAGAAGCAGCAGAAGCATTGAGTTGCGCGCCCCGACCGGGGCGCAAGGCGGAATGAACCGGCCGACAGGTTCATGGACAAGTGGTTGCGGGTAGTCGAAGTGCTTCCGGATCGGGAGCCACCCGGCGCCATGTTAAAAGGAGATTCTTCGATGCCGAAGATGAAAACCAAATCCGGCGCTGCCAAGCGCTTCAAGGTGCGGCCAGGGGGAACCGTCAAGCGCGCCCAAGCCTTCAAGCGCCATATCCTGACCAAGAAAACCACCAAGGCCAAGCGCCACCTGCGGGGCGCCGTTAACGTGCATGACTCGGACGTCGCTTCCATCCGAGCCATGCTGCCCTACGCCTAAGGAGACCGGACCATGCCACGAGTCAAACGCGGGGTGACGGCGCACGCGCGCCACAAGAAGGTTCTCGACCAGGCCAAGGGCTATCGCGGCCGGCGCGGCAGCGTGTATAGGATTGCCAAGCAGGCGGTGATGAAGGCGGGGCAGTATGCCTACCGCGACCGCCGCCAACGCAAGCGCCAGTTCCGTTCGCTGTGGATCGTCCGCATCAATGCGGCGGCGCGCGAGCTGGGCCTGACCTACAGTGTCCTGATGAACGGCCTGAAGAAGGCCTCCATCGAGGTCGATCGCAAGGTGCTGGCCGACTTGGCCGTGTTCGACAAGCCGGCTTTTGCCCAGCTTGCGAACCAGGCCAAGGCGAGCCTCTCCGTCTGAACCCGCACTGCACGGAAAAAGGAGGCCCCAAGCCTCCTTTTTTTACGTTTCGGTCATGAGTGACATCGAACAATTAGTCGCACAGGCCACGGCCGAGTTTGCCGTCATCGGCGACGCCGCAGCACTGGAGCGGGCCAAGGCCCGCTATCTCGGCAAGAGCGGCTCCGTCACCGAGCTGCTGAAGGGGCTGGGCAAACTCGCTCCCGAAGCGCGCAAAAGTGCCGGCGCGTTGATCAACAGCGCCAAGGAGCGCATCGAGGCGGCGCTGAATGCGCGGCGCGAAGCACTCCGCCGGGACGCGCTGGATAACCAACTCAGGGCCGAGACGCTCGACATTACCCTGCCCGGACGCGGGTTGCCGAACGGCGGCCTGCATCCGGTGACGCGAACCCTGGAGCGCATCGAGGCGCTGTTCCGCTCGATCGGCTTCGATGTCGCCGACGGTCCCGAGATCGAAGACGACTTCCACAACTTCACTGCGCTCAACACGCCGGAGAACCATCCGGCGCGTTCGATGCACGACACCTTCTACCTGGAAAACGCACCGGGCTTGCTGCTGCGCACGCACACCAGCCCGATCCAGGTGCGCTACATGGAGACGCACAAACCGCCCATTCGCATCATCGCACCGGGGCGTGTCTACCGCGTCGACTCGGACGCCACCCATTCCCCGATGTTCCACCAGGTCGAGGGACTGTGGATCGACGAGGACGTCAGCTTTGCCGATCTGAAGGGCGTGTTTACCGACTTCCTGCGCAATTTCTTCGAGAAGCCCGATTTGCGCACGCGCTTCCGGCCTTCGTTCTTCCCGTTCACCGAGCCGTCCGCCGAGATCGACATGAGCTGTGTGTTCTGCGATGGCAACGGCTGCCGCGTCTGCAGCCACACCGGCTGGCTGGAGATCGCCGGCAGCGGCATGGTGCATCCGAACGTGCTGCGCCATGTCGGCATCGACAGCGAGAAGTACATCGGCTTCGCTTTCGGCATGGGCCCGGACCGTCTGACCATGCTGCGCTATGGCGTGAACGACCTGCGTCTGTTCTTCGACGGCGACCTGCGTTTCCTTTCGCAATTCAAATAACCATGCAGTTTTCCGAACACTGGCTGCGAGAGTACGTCAATCCGCCACTTACCAGCGCGGAGCTGGCGCACAGCCTGACCATGGCCGGGCTGGAAGTGGAAGCTCTGCAAAATGTCGCGCGTCCCTTCGCCGGTGTCGTGGTGGCGCAGGTGCTGGCAGTCGACAAGCACCCCGACGCCGACAAGCTGAAGCTCTGCCGTATTGATGCCGGACAGGGCGACACCCTGCAGATCGTCTGCGGCGCGCCGAACGTCGTTGACGGCATGAAGGTGCCTTGCGCGCTGGTCGGTGCGGAACTGCCTGGCACCAAGATCAAGGCGGCCAAGGTGCGCGGCGTGGAGTCTTTCGGCATGCTTTGCTCGGCGCGCGAATTGGGATTGTCGGAAGATCACAGCGGCCTTCTGGCACTCCCCGCAGATGCACCGGTGGGCGCAGACATCCGCGACTATCTGGCACTCGATGACAAGTTGTTTACCCTGAAATTGACACCGAACCGCGCCGATTGCCTCAGTCTGAAGGGCGTGGCCCGCGAGGTGGGGGCGCTGACCGGCGCGGCCGTGGTGCTGCCGGTGATTCATGAAGCTGCGGTGACGATCGACAGGCAGCGCAAAGTGGTGCTCGATGCCCCTTCGGCCTGTCCGCGCTACTGCGGCCGGGTGATCTCCGGCATCGACGCGAAGGCGGCGACGCCGGGCTGGATGCGGCGCCGCCTCGAACGCAGCGGCATCCGGTCGATCAGCGCCGTGGTCGACGTCACCAACTACGTCATGCTCGAACTCGGCCAGCCTCTCCATGCCTTCGATAATGCCCGCCTACACGGTGCGGTGCATGTGCGCTTCCCGATACCGGGCGAGAAACTCTTGCTGTTGAACGGTCAGACCGTCGAGCCCTCTGCCGACACGGCGCTCATCGCCGACGAGCAGCGGGCGTTGGCACTGGCGGGCATCATGGGCGGCGAGAAGAGCGGCATCGGCGACAGCACCACGGAACTTTTTCTGGAGAGCGCCTTTTTTGCGCCCGGCGCAGTCGCCGGCAAGGCGCGCGCCTTGGGCTTCTCGTCCGATGCCTCCTATCGCTTCGAGCGTGGCGTCGATTTCGCCGCTACACGCGAAGCCTTGGAGCGGGCAACGCAACTGATACAAGACCTGTGCGGCGGGCAGGCCGGTCCGGTCACCGAGGCGGTCGACCACAGCCGGCTGCCCGCACGCAAGGCGGTCCGCCTCCGCGTCGCGCGCGCAAAAAAAATCCTGGGCATCGGTCTGGGTGCCGAGGTGGTGGCCCGGCTTTTCAAGGGACTTGATTTCCCGTTCGTGCGTGACGGTGACACCTTCACGGTGACGCCGCCTTCGCACCGCTTCGATATCGCCATCGAGGAGGATCTGATCGAGGAATTGGCGCGGCTGCATGGCTACGACAACATTCCTGCGCGGTTGCCGCAGGGCGCACTGGCGATCCTGCCGCAGAACGAGCAGGAACGCAGCATCTGGCGCGTGCGGAGACTGCTGGCAGGTCGCGACTACCAGGAAGTCGTGAATTACAGCTTCGTCGATGCCGAATGGGAAAAGGACTTCTGCACCAACACGGCCCCTGTCGTGCTGGCCAATCCGATTGCCAGCCAGATGGGCGTGATGCGCTCCAGCCTGATCGGCGGACTGGTGGCGAACCTCGTCAGCAACCTCAATCGTCGCCTGGAACGTGTGCGTGTATTCGAAACCGGCCGCTGCTTCCTGCGCGACGCCCAGGGAGATCAGGACGCAGGCTTCCCGCAGCCTAAGCGGATCGCCGCGCTCGCGGCGGGCCCGGCAGCGCCGGAACAATGGGGCGTTGCCACCCGGCGCGCGGATTTCTTCGATGCGAAGGCCGAGGTCGAAGCTTTGCTGTCGCCCGTTCGCGCCGATTTTCGGCGATTGGAACATCCGGCCCTGCACCCCGGTCGTGCCGCATCGGTTGTCGTGGCTGGCAAGATGATCGGCATGGTTGGAGAACTGCATCCGCGCTGGGTGCAGAAATACGAACTGGGCGCCGCGCCCGTATTGTTCGAACTGGAGCTCGATGCGGTATTGCAGCAGCCATTGCCAGCCTACCGGGAGGTCTCCCGCTTCCCCGCAGTAGTGCGTGACCTGGCTTTGGTGGTTGCCCAGGAACAGCCGGCCCAGGCCTTGTTGGAGGAATTGATTGCCGCCGCGCCGGACTTCGTCAGGGAGGTCGTACTGTTCGATGTCTATCAGGGCAAAGGAGTCGATGTTGAGAAAAAAAGTCTTGCATTTCGGGTAGTTATGCAAGATACTCAAAAAACGCTTTCTGATGGCGAGGTCGAGGCGGCCGTGGCCAAAATGGTCGAGGCCGCAACGGAAAAATTCGCTGCCAAGCTGCGTTCATAGGGAGCAGAAATGACGTTAACAAAGGCGGAACTGGCCGATCTCCTGTTCGAGAAGGTAGGCCTGAACAAACGCGAAGCCAAGGACATGGTCGAGGGTTTTTTCGAGGAAATCCGCACTGCGCTGGAACGGGGCGAGAGCGTCAAGCTGTCCGGTTTCGGCAATTTCCAGCTGCGCGACAAACCGCAGCGGCCAGGCCGGAACCCGAAAACCGGCGAAGAGATCCCCATTACGGCGCGCCGCGTCGTCACTTTCCACGCCAGCCAGAAACTCAAGGCCTCGGTCGAGAAGCTGAGCAGCCATGGCAAGCAAGGATGACCTGCCGCCCATACCGGCCAAGCGCTACTTCACCATTGGCGAAGTCAGCGAGCTGTGTGGCGTCAAACCGCACGTGCTGCGTTACTGGGAGCAGGAATTCACCCAGCTGAAGCCGGTCAAGCGGCGCGGCAACCGGCGCTATTACCAACATCACGAGGTGCTGCTCGTGCGGCGCATCCGCGAGTTGCTGTATCGCGAGGGCTTCACCATCAGCGGCGCGCGCAACCGTCTCGAGGAAGGTCCGGGCAGGGATGCGTCCATGCCACTCGCAGTCGTTCCTTCGGAGCAATACGTACCGGCGGGATCGCTGCGCGGCGAAATTTCAGACATCATCGCGCTGCTGCGCGCCTGATCGCCTCTTTCCGCGCTTCGCGCTTTTTCGCTCTCTGATATAATTCCCCTCCAGTCGGGGCGTAGCGCAGCCTGGTAGCGCACTTGCATGGGGTGCAAGGGGTCGCGAGTTCGAATCCCGCCGCCCCGACCATTAAAAAACAATAAGTTACAGAAAAATCAAGGCCAGCCAAAAGCTGGCTTTTTTATTTTGCGGTACGGTTTGCGGTACGGTTTTTCGGCCGCAAGCTTCGACCACCCACCGTTGCGTCAGCGCAACACCATCTCAAGGTATGCCTGGAAATATTCCTTTGACGTGAAAAACCCAATCGGTTAGGATATCGCATGCCAACGATCAGGCGCATCGGTGCTTGCCGCGTAGTTGTCTATCCGAACGACCATCGCCCGGCGCATGTGCACATCATCGGCGAGGGATGCGAGGCCGTCTTCAAGCTCAATTGCCCGAAGGGGCCGCCCGAGCTGCGCGAAAACTTCGGTTTCAAGCCGGCAATGTTGAGCGCATTCCTGACGGAATTGAAGGCCGAAGTTGAAGCGTTGTGCGAGGAATGGAGGAATATTCATGGCTATCCCTAAGAGCGAGATTGAACAGGCCAATCGACGCGGCCGCGCGCGCCTGCGTTCTTCGCCCATAGCAAAAGCGGCACGCTACGATCGCGGCCGCATCGTCATCGAGATGAGCACGGGCCTGGAGTTGTCGTTCAAGGCCCACGATGCCCAGGGCCTGGCGCGGGCAACGCCGGCCCAGTTGCGCGAGATCGAGGTCACACCGACGGGACTGGGGCTCCATTTCCCACAGATCGACGCCGACATCTACCTGCCTGCACTGCTGGACGGTTTTCTTGGCTCGAAGATGTGGATGGCGCGACTGGGGCAGCGTGGTGGCAGCGCGGCGACTCCGGCGAAGGCCGCGGCTGCGCGTGCCAACGGAAAACTCGGCGGCCGGCCGCGCAAGGCCATGAAGGAAGCCGCCTGAGGATCTCGATAGCTACACGGCGCGGCGACGGCATTGCTGTCGCCACCGCGCCGCGATGGACTCTCACCTCACCATCGTCACCCTTACCTCCTGCCTCCCTTCACCGCGGTAGCGGTCGAGATCGACGCCCTTCAGCTCGGCTACCCGCTTGTAATCCACACTCCCCGGCTTCCAGAGCCGCACGACGCTGACGCCGGCTCCGGTCTCCCTCGGGCGTTATGGATGTCTATTTCTCGCATGGCGGCTGCGGCTTTTACCATGCAGTGGTCAAAATTGCCCAGAAGCGCGCCGGCTGGGCGAAGCAGGCCCTTATGGCGACGTTTGCCGCCTTTCCGCCGCTGAAGATGGTGACCGTGGTTGACGACGATGTGGACATCAGGAATTCGGGCGATGTGGAATGGGCGATGGCCACGCGACTGGACCCGAGGCAGGGCGTGATGATGATCGAGAACGTGTTCGGCCACGGCCTCAATCCCGGGTTTCCTGGCTATCTCGGCTGCAAGATAGGTTTCGAAGCGACGCGGCCGTTCCCGCACACGCCCAACTACGCGCGGGCGAAAGTCATGGATGCCGATCTGCAGGAGCTAGACATGGACATTCCCGAGATCCGCCGAGAGTAGGAACGCCGCGGTCCTCCTGGCCCGGAACAGTTGCACCTGCGCTCCGCATGGACCCGCGCCAGGTGGATCGCGCTCTTGCCCGTGATGCACCCGATCGCCTGTGACGAAGCGCGCTTCGGCGCGATCGCGATCATCATGCGGGTGATTCCATGCTAAAATTCGAGCCGTAATTATGGGGTGCAAGGGGTCGCGAGTCCGAATCCCGCCGCTCCGACCATTCATTCTGAGGTAGCTGCGGCCGCGCGGAAAACCATGCGCATCCTGCTGAGCAACGACGACGGCTACTTCTCGCCAGGCATCGAGTTCCTCGCCAAGACCCTTTCCGACCTTGCCGAAATCACCGTGGTCGCGCCCGAACGCGATCGCAGCGGGGCCAGCAATTCCCTCACGCTGGATCGTCCCTTGAGGTTGCGGCAAGCCGCCAACGGTTTCTATTTCGTCAATGGCACGCCGACCGATTGCGTCCACCTGGCAGTGACCGGGATGCTGGATCATTTGCCGGACATGGTGATCTCCGGCATCAACCTGGGCGCCAACATGGGAGACGACACCATCTACTCCGGCACGGTGGCTGCCGCCACGGAAGGCTATCTGCTGGGCGTGCCTTCGCTGGCGGTGTCCCTGACCAGTCACAAGGCGGCGCATTTCGAGACGGCGGGGAGGGTGGCACGCAGCCTCGTCGAGCGCTGCCTGCACAATCCGCTGGGCCAACGCGTGCTGCTGAACATCAACGTGCCAGACGTGCCGCCCGATACACTCAAGGGGGTGCGCGTGACCCGCTTGGGCAAGCGGCACAAGGCCGAAGGCGTGGTCAGGCAGGTCAGCCCGCGCGGCGAGACCGTATTCTGGATCGGCGCCGCCGGACCGGCACAGGATGCCGGCGAAGGAACGGATTTTCATGCCGTCGGGAACGGCTATGCCTCGATTACTCCCTTGCAAATCGACCTCACGCATGGCGCGCAGATCGAAGCCGTCAGCAGCTGGATCGGGACATGAAACGCGAGCTGTCCGGCATCGGCATGACCTCCCAGCGCACTCGTGCGCGCATGATCGAGCGCCTGCGTGCGGACGGCATCAGGGACGAGCGGGTGCTGGCGGCAATGGCGGTGGTGCCGCGCCACATCTTCGTCGAAGAGGCGCTGGCTTCGCGTGCCTATGAGGATACCGCGCTGCCGATCGGTCTGAAGCAGACCATTTCCCAGCCGTTTGTCGTTGCACGGATGATCGAACTGCTTGCGGCCGGTCGAGAACTCGGCAAAACCCTGGAAATAGGCGCTGGCTGCGGCTATCAGGCGGCGGTCCTGGCGCAGATGTCAAAGGATGTTTATGCCGTCGAACGCCTCGCCCAGCTTCTCGACAAGGCGCGCGCCAACCTGCGCCATTTGCGCTTGCCCAACGTCAGGCTCAAGCACGCCGACGGCAATTTGGGGCTGGCGGATGCCGCGCCTTTCGATACAATCATTCTGGCTGCCGCCGCGACGCGGGTGCCGCATGCGCTGCCCGAGCAACTTGCCATGGGAGGCCGTATGATTCTGCCACTGGGTGGTGCCGAACAGTCCCTTTGCCTGATCGAGCGAGGCGTGCGCGGCTATGTCGAGACACGCCTTGAAGCGGTGCGCTTCGTGCCACTTGTAGCCGGAGTCGAATGAGCATGACGAATTCCCTTTGCCGGTATGCATGGCCGCTCATGGCGCTTGTTGTGGCGCTGTTTGCAGGATGCGCTTCCAAATCGCCGGCACCCGTGGTCGAGCGGGGCGGGGCACCCGGCAAGGGATCGGCGCAAGTTGTGGCACCTGCCGCCAGGCCCGGTGAATTCCATACTGTGAAAAAAGGTGAAACCCTCTACAGCATCGCATTGGAGCATGGCCAGTCTTACCGGGACGTGGCTGCCTGGAACAATATCGACAATCCGAACATGATCCGGGTCGGCCAGCAGTTGCGCGTTGCACCGCCGGATGGTGCGGCCGTCATCAAGCCGATTGCCGGGCCCGCGGCGGTCGAGGCGCGACCGCTGGGCGCATCAAGTCCTGCCAGTGCCAGCACGGACAACATCAAGCGCGACCCGAAAGGCGGCAAGCAGCCTTATACGGAGCAGGCTGCGGTCATGGTGCAAAAGCCAGGCGAAACCGTGCCGCACCCTGTGCCAGCCCAGGCGAGAGCCGAGTCCGGGCCGAGCGGGCCCGATGAGGATATGAACTGGATCTGGCCTGGCGGCGGCAGGGTGATCGCCGCCTATGCAGAGGGCAGCAGCAAGGGCATCGATATCGAAGGCCGGCTCGGCGAGCCGGTGCTGGCTGCGGAAGCGGGCAAGGTGACGTATGCCGGCAGCGGCATCCGCGGCTATGGGAACCTGCTCATCATTCAGCATGCGAACGGTCTGTCGAGCGTGTATGCCCACAACAGCAAGCTGCTGGCGAAGGAAGGGCAGCAGGTGTCCCGCGGGCAGAAAGTCGCCGAGCTTGGCAACAGCGATACCGATCAGGCCAAGCTGCACTTCGAGATTCGCCGCCAAGGCAAGCCGCTCGATCCGATGAAGCTGTTGCCACCGAGGTAACGCATGCGTGACGAGGCCTTGCCAGAGGAAGGCGAGCTTCCCGAGCCGGCTCCGCCCGAACCGGCGCCGACGGTCGAACCGGAATTACTCAACGATGTTACCCAGATCTATCTCAACGAGATCGGCGCCAATCCTCTGCTGACGCCGGAGCAGGAGTTAACTTATTCTCGCCTGGCGCGCCAGGGCGACGAGCCGGCGCGGCAGAAGATGATCGAGCACAATCTGCGTCTGGTGGTGAATATCGCCAAGCACTATCTGAACCGTGGCTTGCCGCTGCTGGATCTGGTCGAGGAAGGCAACCTTGGGCTGATTCATGCGCTGGACAAATTCGATCCGGAGCGCGGTTTCCGTTTCTCGACCTACGCCACCTGGTGGATCCGCCAGAACATCGAACGGGCCATCATGAACCAGTCGCGCACCATCCGACTGCCGGTGCATGTGGTGAAAGAGCTCAATTCGGTCCTGCGCGCCATGCGGCATCTGGAGGCATCGAGTGCTCGCGAAAGCGGGATCGAGGAGATCGCCCTGCTGTTGGACAAGCCGGTCGAGGAAGTGCGCCAGGTGCTGGCATTGAACGAACACGTTGCATCCCTGGATGCGCCGCTCGATATCGACCCGAGCCTGTCCATCGGCGAATCGCTGGCGGACGATGCGGCAGAGACGCCGGAAATGCAGATCCATACAGCGGAGGTGGAGCGCCTTGTCACGGAATGGATCGGCATGCTCAACGACAAGCAGCGCCAGGTCATCGAATATCGCTATGGTCTGAATGGCAGTGAAGTGGCCACGCTCGAGGAACTGGCGGAGCGGTTATCCCTGACGCGCGAAAGGGTGCGACAGATTCAGATCGAGGCGCTGGCGCAGCTCAGGCGCATACTCAAGCGACATGGCGTTTCCAAGGACGTCCTGCTGTAAGGATGCCTACCGCGTAGCCAGGCGTGCTTCCCGTTCCAGCTTCAGTTCCCGCGACAGCAGAAATACCGTCATGGCGTAGAAACTGGAGCGATTGTAGCGCGTGATGACATAGAAGTTACGGTAGCCCAACCAGTATTCCGTCGCGGCGTTCGGCGTGACGAGGTCGATCAGCGCGCAGGGCAGCTGTGGCGCGTCCGGCGCTGAAACGACGCCATAAGCCGCCATTTCTGTCGGAGTGAAGCGCGGCAGGATGCCGGCATCGATGAGTTCGCCGATGCGATCGCCAGATGCGCTGGCAGGGGCGGCGATCGGACTGCCTGCCTCCCATCCATGAGTGGCCAGGAAGTTGGCGACGCTGCCGATCGCGTCCGGTTTGCTCGCCGCCAGGTCCACGCTGCCGTCGCCGTCGAAATCCACGGCCCAGTTGCGGATGCTGCTGGGCAGGAATTGCGGTATGCCCAGCGCTCCCGCATAGGAGCCGGTGAAGCTGAGCGGGCTGCGATGCGATTCGCGCGCAAGAAGCAGAAGGGCTTCCAACTCGCGGCGGAACAGATCGGCGCGCGGTGGATAGTCGAAAGCCAGGGTGGCCAGCGTGGCCAATGCCGGGAATCTGCCCATGTGGCGTCCGTAGATCGTCTCGATGCCGATGATGGCAACGACGATCTCCTCCGGCACGCCGTAGGTGCGTTGTGCCGTTTCCAGTGCTTCCCGGTTCGTCTCCCAGAAGCGCAGGCCGCCCTCGATGCGGGAGGGCGTGATGAACCGAGCACGATAGCCTTGCCAGGAGCGCACGGCCGGGTCCTTCGGCGGCAGGATGGCCTGGATCACCCTGGGCTGGGGCTGCGCCTGGGCGAACAGGCGCATCAGGCGGGCACGATCGAAGCCGTGCCTGTCATGCATTTCCTCGATGAAGGCCCGGACGTCTTCGCGCTGGACGAACCCGCCCGCGCCGGCGCCGGTCGCCGAAACAAAGAGCGCACAGAGAATGGCGGCTGGCAGGATGCGGGTCATCGTCGGGAATCTATCTTCAGGGCGGCGATCAGCTCGCGCAATTTCCGTCGATGCTCATTGCCGTTCAGTTTGCCATAGCGCAGGTCGATGTAGAGCGCGGAGATTGCGGAGAGGGACGGTCGCAGTTCCGGCCGGGCCTGCACCACGCGATGCGCATAGTCCGCCGGTCCCTCCCAGTCCTTGCGCGCCAGCCCGGCGACTGCCAGCTTGCGGCTCAATCGGTTCCAGGCCCGCACCGTCGGATCGAGACGGGTGCGCTTGTGCAGCGCCCAGGCCGTCAGGCCAAGCAGCAGGAATCCGCACAGCACGGCCATGGCTGCCGTCATGGCCTTCCAGTCCGGTTCGCGCATGCCGAGGCGGGACAGCACCTCGCGCTGCCTTAGCGGATCGTAGCCGAGCACCCATTGGTTCCAGCTGTTGGTCACGGCCTCCCAGCGGAAGCGCAATTGCCTCAGCCATGAAAAATCGGCCCGCACGATGAACGGCAGCGGCTCGCCGGCGGGCACGGCGGAGGCCAGGCCGGCCTCGATGCGGCTCGGGGCCACTGCCGCGGTCGGATCGATCCGCACCCAACCCCTCCCCTCCAGCCAGGCTTCCGCCCAGGCGTGGGCATCGGATTGACGCACGATGAGATAGCCGTCAACCGGATTGCGTTCGCCGCCTTGATAGCCGGTGACCACACGCGCCGGTATGTTCGCTGCGCGCATGGCGAAAACGAAGGCCGCGGCATAGTGCTCGCAAAAACCGCGCCGTGTGTCGAACAGGAACTGGTCGATACCGTTGTCGCCGAGCAACGGCGGCGTGAGGGTGTAAAAGAAATTTTCGTTGCGGAAGTGGTCTAGCATGCGTCGGATGACGGCTTCGTCCTGCCCGGCCTCGCGCCGCCACTGCTCGGCCAGCGCCCGGGTGCGCGGATTGTTGGCGGTCAGGCCCAGATAATTGCGCAGAGATGCCGCGGACTCTTCCCGGCCCGGCGTGAAATTAGGCCAGGACTGCATCTCATAGCGGAGGCGGCTGCGCACGGGGGTTTTCGACAGCACCTGGAACTCGCGCGACACCATGGCATTGGGTGGCGCTGCGGCGGGAATGTCCAGGGCGAACAGCCAGTGCTTGTTGTGCGGTTCGAGCGTGACCGTGTAGCGCAGCGCTTCTCCAGTCGCCGTGCCGCCGGGGCTGACTTTATCCAGCTGAGCGCCGGCGCGCCAGCTGCGGCCGTCGAACAGGCGCAGCACCGGGCCGCGCCAGTAGAGCAGCGGCTTCGGCGGAGGCTCTCCCTCGAAACGGGCGCGGAAGGCGATTTCGCCAGACAGGCTCAGGTTGCTGATCGAGCCCGGCGACATGGTGTCCGAGAGCCCGCTCAGTCCGCTGTAGGCGTCGGCTGGCATGCCCCAGAGCGGCCCCTGCACGCGCGGAAAGAGTAGAAACAGGACGAGCATGAAGGGCGTGGCCTGGGCCAGCATGAGGGCGGACAGGCGCAGGTGAACCACTGCGGATTGTCCGGCATGCCCGAGGCTGGCCAGCGCGGCGGTGATGACGACGACGGCCGCCAGGGTGAGGCCGGCGACGCCCATGCCCTGCTCATTGAGGAAATGGGTGAGCAGCAGGAAGTAGCAGAGAAATATCACGGCCAGACCGTCGCGAACCCGGCGCATCTCCAGCAGCTTGAGCGTGAGAAAGAGGATCAGCAGGGCAATGCCCGGATCCTTGCCGAAAAAATGCCGGTAGGTGAAGAAGACGCCCGTCGATCCGGCCGCGACGAGAAAGCTGAGGAACCAGCGCTGAGGCAGCCCGGCGCGCCGCCACCAGATCGCCGCCCGCCAGACAAAACCCGTCGCGGCGGCCAGTGTCAGCCATGCGGGCGCGTGTTCGACATCCGGAATCAGGGTGACCAGGGCACAGGCCAGCAGCCACAATTCCTGGCTGCGGGTCAGCGCCGGGCTTCCGCGCCTAGTTGCCATGCAGGGCCAGCGCCTCGAGGCAATCCTGAAAATGACGTGCGCCATGCCCCAGCGGCAGCGTCCTGGCTGGCAGGTTCAGTCCGTAAGCCAAGCCTTGCGCATGGGCGTCGAGCAGCCATCGCGTCAGACGGGAAAGGCGAGCCTCGGTGTCCAGCGCGGCCGGCAGCGCATGCCAGTCGAGCCAGGCCTGTGTGGCGCTGGCGCCGGTGAATTGCTTGGTGAGCAGCGGCTGCTCGCGTGCCACCGCCTTCCAGGCGACATGACGCGGCGAATCGGCCGGCTGGTGGGTGCGCAGACCGGCGAAATCCTCGCTGCCCAGACCGCTGCGTGATCCGCCCGCATCCCCGACGGCCGACAAGGGCAGGGGCGGCGGCGAGGCTTCCGGCTTCGGGTAGACCAGGCTCCGCATGTCCGGCTCGGCGTAGCTCCAGGCGCGAACGAGACAAAGGGGATAGCGGGTTTCCAGAGTGAGCCGTCCGGGTCTCAGCCAGCCGCGCTTGCGCGCCGGCAGAGGCAGATCGATCAGGGTTGACGCATCGGGCGGCAAGTCGACCGATACCGCTTCGCCTCCGGCGAGATTCAGGCTGAGGGCTTGGCGCGCCAGATTGCCCCTGTTGTGCAGTTGAATTCCGAAATGGGCCGTGTCTCCGGCGAAAACCGGTTCGACGCGGCCGGGGGATATTTCGATGCGCACCAGATTGCGAAAGGTGTGCAGCATCGCAACCAGCCCCAGTCCCGCGAGGAGAAAGATCAGGGCATAGCCCAGGCTCAGGTTGTAGTTGATGGCGCCCAACAGCATCAGTCCGAGCGATGCAGCATAGGCAAGACCGGCCCGGGTCGGCAACACATAGACGCGACGCTGGGTCAGGATGATCGGCGCCGCTTCCGGACCGTAGAGTCTGAACAGCCAGCGCTGCAACGAGGCGATGGCCTGCATTGTTCAGGGAATGGGCACGACAGCAATCAGTGCCGAGGCGATATCCGACGGCGCAGCGGCCGGCGTGCCGCTGGCCGGATGCAGGCGATGCCCCGCCACGGCCGGCAGGACGGCCTGGATGTCCTCCGGCAGGACCAGATTGCGCTGGTCGATCAGGGCCCAGGCGCGGGCGGCGCGCAGCAGCGCCAAGGTCGCACGCGGGCTCAGGCCGGTCTCATAGTCCGGCGAGCGGCGGGTGTGCTCGGCCAAGGCCTGCACGTAGGCGATAAGGGCTTCGGAGACATGCACGTCGCGCAATGAATGCTGCAACTCGATCAGTTCGCCCGGCTCGAGGCAGGGATGCAGCGCGGCGACCATGTCCCGTCGGTCGGCGCCGCCGAGCAGCGCACGCTCGGCATCCGGGTCCGGATAGCCCATCTCGATGCGCATGAGGAAGCGGTCGAGCTGCGATTCCGGCAGGGGAAAAGTGCCGATCTGGTACGAGGGATTCTGCGTCGCGATGACGAAGAAAGGTTCCGGCAGGGGGCGCGTTTCGCCTTCGCAAGTGACCTGGTGCTCCTCCATTGCCTCGAGCAGGGCGCTTTGCGATTTGGGCGTGGCGCGGTTGATTTCGTCGACCAGGATGAGCTGGGCGAAGATCGGCCCGGGATGGAACAGGAAGCCGCCCGTGTTGCGGTCGTAGATCGATACGCCGATGATGTCCGCCGGCAGCATGTCCGCCGTACACTGGATGCGGTGGAAGTTCAGCCCGAGCAGTTTCGCCAGCACGTGGGCCAGGATGGTCTTGCCCATGCCCGGCAGATCCTCGATGAGCAGATGGCCGCGGGCGAGCAGGCAGACCAGGGCGAGACGGATCTGTCGTTCCTTGCCCAGCACGATGCGCCCGGCCTGGCGGATGACTTCATCAATCGGGGAGTTGGACATGACTTGAGGCGGGCGCGGCAATCGGTGGATAATGAGGGCTAGTGTGGATTTTATTGCAATTCCATCTCGAAAAAACCCGGCAAACGCCAGGATTTCACATGACGACCGCCTTCATCACCCATCGCGACTGCTGGCTCCACGACATGGGAACGCATCACCCGGAGTGTCCGGAGCGCCTGGCCGCCATCAGTGACCGCCTGATCGCTTCCGGGCTCGATCTTTATCTTGCGTTTTACGATGCCCCCCTGGCGTCGCTGGAACAGATATCCCGTGTCCATCCGATCGAATACGTTCGGACCCTTGCCGAGAGCGCTCCCGAGAGCGGCATCGTCCATCTCGATCCCGACACGGCGATGAGCGTCGGCACCTGGCAGGCGGCTCTGCGTTCGGCGGGCGCCGGCATTCTGGCGACTGACCTGGTAATGGCCGGCAAAGCGGAAAACGCCTTCTGCAGTGTGCGGCCTCCCGGACACCATGCCGAGCGTGCCAGGGCCATGGGGTTCTGCTTTCTCAACAACATTGCCATCGCAGCTACCCATGCGCTTGAGGCGCATGGCCTCGAGCGGGTGGCGGTGGTCGACTTCGACGTGCATCACGGCAACGGCACCGAGAACATCTTCGCCAATGACGCGCGCGTGCTGATGGTCGGCACCTTCCAGCATCCCTTCTACCCCTACTGCGGTACGGAATCGCCCGCGGCAAACATGGTCAACGTGCCTGTTCCAGCAGGCACGCGCAGCGACGGTTTCCGCGAGGCCGTCGCCGATGTCTGGCTGCCGGCCCTGAGGCGTTTTGCGCCGCAGGCGATTTACATTTCAGCCGGCTTCGATGCGCATTATGAAGACGACATGGCCTCGCTCGGGCTCGTCGAGTCCGACTATGCCTGGGTAACCAGGCAGCTCAAGGCCGTTGCCGCCGAAATCGCACAAGGGCGCATCGTCTCCATGCTGGAGGGCGGCTATGCCTTGTCTGCCCTAGGCCGCAGCGTAGCGACCCATATCAAGGAACTCGCCGACCTGTAGACAGATGGGAACCGGCATGATGCAACAGTGTCAACCCGGCACCGCCTCATTCATTTATTTCCAGAAGCGGCAGCCATCAAGTAAAATCAACAGTTTCCATGTGAACGTAACGCCATGATCCAAGGCTCGATTGTCGCCATCGTCACCCCCATGCGGGAGGATGGCAGTCTAGATTATCCGCGGCTGAAATCCCTTGTGGATTTCCATGCGATGGAGGGCACCGATGGCATCGTCGTCGTCGGCACGACCGGTGAGTCGCCCACGGTCGATGTCGAAGAGCACTGTGAGCTCATCCGTGCCGCGGTCGAATACTCGGCCGGTCGCCTGCCGGTGATTGCCGGGACGGGCGGCAATTCGACTTCCGAAGCGATCGAACTGACCGCCTATGCGAAGAAGGTCGGCGCGGCCGCTTCCCTGAATGTCGTGCCGTACTACAACAAGCCGACTCAGGAAGGGCTGTATCGCCATTTCAAGGCGATTGCCGAGGCGGTGGATCTGCCGATGATCCTCTACAACGTCCCTGGCCGCACCGTTGCCGACATGAGCAACGAGACGACCCTGCGCCTGGCACAGGTGCCGGGCATAGTCGGCATCAAGGATGCGACGGGCAACCTGGAGCGCGGCACGGATCTCATCAAGCGCGCGCCGAAGGGGTTTGCCCTGTACAGCGGTGACGATGCCAGCGCACTGGCCTTCATCCTGCTGGGTGGCGACGGCACGATCTCCGTGACCGCCAACGTGGCGCCGCGCCTGATGCATCAAATGTGCGCGGCAGCGCTTGCCGGCGACGTGGTCAAGGCGCGCGAGATCAATGCGCGCCTGCTCGGCCTGCATCGCAATCTTTTCGTCGAGGCCAATCCGATTCCCGTGAAGTGGGCTGTCAGCAGGATGGGGCTGATGGAGGCAGGGATTCGTCTGCCGCTGACGCCGTTGTCGGCAGAATGCCACGAGCGCGTGCTGCAAGCCATGCGCGAAGCCGGCGTTGCCGTTTGAATCCAGAATTTGAGGAGTGGCGGGGCATGATCCGCAAGTGGTCGAAATTCCTTGTATGTGCTTTTTCCGTTGTCCTGGCAGCTTGCTCCAGCATGTCGATCGAATCGAAGAAGATCGACTACAAGTCGGCGGGCAAGCTGCCGCCGCTGGAAATCCCGCCGGATCTGACCTCGCCCAATCGTGACGAGCGCTATGCCGTTCCGGACATCTCGCCGCGCGGCTCGGCCACGTTCTCGGCTTACAGCACGGAACGTGCCGGCACGAAGGATGCCGCAGCGCAGGAAGTGCTGCCGCAGATCGACAATATGCGCGTCGAACGGTCCGGCAGCCAGCGCTGGCTGGTGGTGGCCGGCACGCCGGATAAGGTCTGGCCGACGCTGAAGGAGTTCTGGCAGGACCTGGGATTTATCGTCAACGTCGAACTTCCCGACGCCGGCATCATGGAAACGGATTGGGCGGAGAACCGGGCCAAGCTGCCGCAGGACATGATTCGTGCCACGCTGGGCAAGTTTCTCGACCAGATCTATTCGACGCCCGAGCGCGACAAGTTCCGCACCCGGCTTGAAAAGGGAGTTGAGGAAGGCACCACAGAAATCTATATCAGCCACCGAGGCATGTATGAAGCGTATGCCGACGAGGGCAAGGGACGCACGGTCTGGCAGCCCCGCCCGCCAGATCCGGAGCTTGAAGCCGAGATGTTGCGGCGGCTGATGGTTCGGCTCGGCACCCAGGAAAACCGTGCCAAGACCCTGATGGCAGCCGAGCCCCAGAAGGAGGAGCGCGCCAAGCTGGTGCGGGCTGCGGAGGGCGTCGGCGCGCTGCAACTTCAGGAAGCCTTCGATCGTTCCTGGCGCCGTGTCGGCTTGGCCTTGGATCGGGTCGGCTTCACGGTCGAGGACCGGGATCGCACCAAGGGACTCTACTTCGTCCGATACGTCGATCCGGAAACCGACAACGCCAAGAAGTCCGATGGCGGCTTCCTCAGCAAGCTGAAATTCTGGGACAGCGGCAAACCGGCAGCCAATCAGCAGTTCCGCATCCTGGTCAAAGGGGATGGCGGCGAAAGCACGGTTCAGATCCTGACCCGCGAGGGCGGCGTGGACAATTCCGAAACCGCGAAGAAGATTCTTGGCCTGCTCTACGACCAGTTGAAGTAATGCGCTTTGCCTCTCTGGGCAGCGGCAGCCGCGGCAATGCCCTGTTGGTCGAAGCGGGCGCCACCCGCCTGTTGCTCGATTGCGGATTCGGCCCGCGTGAAATCGCGGCCAGGCTGTGCAGCCTCGGCCTGTCTCCGGAAGATCTGTCCGGCATTCTTGTCACTCACGAGCATAGCGATCATGTCGCCGGCGCCTGCAAGGTGGCGGTTCGCCATCGCCTGCCGATCTGGATGACGCACGGGACGTTCGCGGCGCTGCCCCAGGAAGGGAGAGAAATGCCCAGGGTGGAGTTGATAGACAGTCATCGGCCGTTCCAGGTTTGCGATCTGGAAATCCATCCCTTTCCAGTGCCGCACGATGCACGAGAGCCTGTCCAGTTCGTCTTTTCGGATGGCGAGCATCGTCTGGGGGTAGCGACCGATCTGGGCAGTTCCACGCCTCACGTTGAGAGAATGCTGAGCGGCTGCGATGCGCTGGTGCTGGAGTGCAATCACGACGTGGGCATGTTGCAAGGTGGCGGCTATCCGCCGCATTTGAAGCGCCGCATTGCCGGCCGCTACGGGCATCTCGACAATGAGGCCGCCGCCTCGCTCCTGGGCGCCCTGGAAACCCGCGGGTTGCAGCACCTGATCGCCGCGCACCTGAGCCAGCAGAACAACACGCCGATTCTGGCGCAAAGCGCGCTGGCTCAGGTACTGGGGTGCACGATTGACTGGGTGGGAGTTGCCGGCCAGGAGGTAGGTTTTGGCTGGCGTGCCTTGCTCTAGTACCTCCCGGTGCCAGACGAAAAAAAGCCGGCCCGCAGGCCGGCTTTTTCATGAGACACAACCGAATTACTTCTTCGGCTCTTCCTTCTTGGCTTCCATGCCGCCCATGCCTTCCATGCCCTTCTGGGCTTCCATGCCTGACATGCCTCCCATACCGGACATGCCCTGCTGGCCGCCCATGCCTTCCATGCCCTTCTGGGCTTCCATGCCAGCCATGCCGGCAGGCTGGGCCGGAGCAGCGGCAGGAGCCGGTGCCGGAGCCGGAGCGGCGGCGGGTTTGGCTTCTTCTTTCTTGCCGCAGGCAGTCAGGGCCACGGCGACGAGAGCAGCAACGAGGAGAGAGTTTTTCATTTGGGTTCCCTTATCGATAAAAGAAAACGTGTGTTTGCATCAGCAACCAAAATTTTGGATTTGGCCAGGTGGAAACCAAGCCAAGCGGCAATTTTATCAAGTTTGTATAAAAAAGCCAGAATTCGGCTTTGGAAGCTTCCGTGGGTTGCGCTATAAGCCGAGATGGGTTGCCGAAGCCCCCGGCAGCGACTCCAGCCAGAGGTCTTCGAAGCGCTGTTGCCAATCATGGATCGCCACGAGTTGCTCGAGGATTATCTTGCCGCGGAAATGATCGGCATGAAAACGGATGACCCCATGTGCCTCATCGGCGAGAACGAAAGAATCGGCGAGATTTCGCAGGGATTCAGGGGTCTGGCGTACGGAAAAGCAGTGGCTGTATCGTTTCAGCAAGCCCATCATACGCGGAGAGTATCGGTTCAGATGGTCGAGATCGTGCAGGACGATGCGTACACTGCGGTCGCGCCCTCCGGAGAGGAAGCCGGCGACCGCATCCGCCCGCGCGCGACTGTCGAATTCGAGGCTCTTGAGATTGGCATCGAAGACGCAAATCTCCTTCCTGGCGGACGCAATAATGACATCAATCGCCTGCAAATAGGCGGCGCGTGTGTCGAATGTTTCAAGAAGACCGTCCGGCATGGGGACTTCCGATCGAATGAATCGGCACCATCCTAGGACAAGGCCGGGGCCGATGCAAATCCCATACAATTGCGCCTCCCGATTTCTCTTTGCCTGAAAATGCCCGAAGCCACCATCGAATCCCTGGATCATGAAGGCAGGGGAATTGCCCGCCATGAAGGCAAGACCGTCTTTGTCGAAGGCGCCCTGCCACGGGAGCGGGTGCTTTTTTCCAGCTATCGCCGCAAGCCGAACTACGAGCTGGCCACGGCAAGCCAAATACTGTCCTCGAGTGCGCTGCGTGTCGAACCGCGCTGCCCGCATTTCGGCATTTGCGGCGGCTGCAGCATGCAGCATCTCGACGCGCCGGGTCAGGCGGCAGTCAAACAGCGCGTCCTGGAGGATGCATTCTGGCACATTGCACGCACACGTCCGGAGGTGATCTATCCGGCGATTTGCGGCACGGCCTGGGGCTATCGTAGCCGCGCCCGCCTGTCGGTTCGCCTGGTTCCGAAGAAGGGAGGCGTGCTGGTGGGGTTTCACGAAAAGCGCAGCAGTTATATCACCGACATGAACAGCTGCGAAGTGCTGCCGCCCAAGGTGTCGGCACTGCTGCCCGTGCTGCGGCATCTTGTCGGTGCATTGTCCATTCCAGACCGCCTGCCGCAGATCGAGGTGGCCGTGGGCGATGCGGTGACGGTGCTGGTTCTGCGCATCCTGCAGCCTCTGACCGCCGGCGACGAGACCTTGCTGCGCGCGTTTGCCGACCGACACGAAATCCAGTTCTGGCTGCAACCGGGCGGGCCTGATTCGGCTTACCCCTTTCATTCGCTGGAGGCACCGCCACTTGGCTACACCTTGCCGGATTTTGGTCTTGGAATGCAATTCCGGCCCAATGAATTCACCCAGGTCAATCACGGTATCAACCGCATGTTGCTGCGACGCGCCATCAGCCTGCTGCAACCGCAGACCGGAGAACGCATCGGAGATATTTTCTGCGGCCTGGGCAATTTCACACTCCCCATCGCACGCAGCGGAGCCCACGCGTTTGGCGTGGAAGGCAGTCCGGCCCTGGTGCGACGCGCCGAAGAGAATTCGGCGCTGAACGGGCTTGCCAGCCTGACTTCATTTGCCGTAGCAAACCTGTTCGAACTGATGCCGGACACGCTTGCCGGCTGGGGGCGGCTCGACAAGTGGCTTGTCGATCCGCCGCGTGAAGGCGCCATCGAACTGGTCAAGGCAATTGGCGCGGACGGTCCGCACCGTATCGTTTATGTATCCTGCAATCCCGCCACTCTGGCACGGGACACCGCAGTGCTGGTGCACGAAAAAGGCTATCGACTGATGGGTGCCGGCATTGCCAACATGTTTCCGCAGACATCGCACGTCGAATCCATCGCCCTGTTCGAAAGGCAATAAAAAAGGCGGCCGCCCCGGCCGCCTTTGTCCGACTCGCCCAGGCTCAGTCGCGTTCGCCGGCAAAAGCCAGCAGAAGGTTGAGCAGGTGCACGAACAGATTGTAGACGTCGAGGTAGATCGACAGGGTCGCGGAGATGTAATTGCGCTCCCCGCCAGTGACGACGCGGCTGACGTCATGGAGGATGAAGGCCGAGAAGATCAGCACTGCAACTGCCGAGATGGTTAGCGACAGCGCCGGAATCTGCAGGAAAATATTCGCCAGCATCGCCACCAGCAGCAGGATGACGCCGATGAAAAGGAACTTGCCCATGAAGCCAAAGTCCCGCTTTGTTACGGTGGCGATCCCCGCCAGGGTGAAGAAGATGATGCTGGTGCCGGCTGCAGCGGTGGCGATGAGCGCGCCGCCGTTGCGAAAGCCGAGGCTGACCTGCAGGATCGGCCCGAGCATGATTCCCATGAGGAAGGTAAAGCCGAGGAGCAGGACCACCCCCATGCCGCTGTCCTTGGTCTTTTCGATGCCCCACATGAAACCCCATGCCGCTGCCAGGAACAGCAGGAAGGAAATCACCGGACTGCCCGCCATGAAGGCGAAATTGAGCTGAACGCCGATCAGTGCGCCAATCGCGGTCGGCACCAGGGACAGCGCGAGCAGCAGATAGGTATTGCGCAGGACGCGGTTCTGCTGGAGTGCCAATCCGGAAGCGGACTGTCCGGCGACTTGTAGGTTGGGTTGCATGAAATTCCTCCGTTGTGTTGGGCTTGCGAGCGTAAGACTAGCGAAGAGTGGTGAAAGTTTCAATCATGCTTCAATCGGATGGGTGGGGGCATCGTGATAAGATTTCAAGTCGTCAGGACGGCGGGGAGGGAAGGTTGGCAGAGCGGTTTAATGCACCGGTCTTGAAAACCGGCGTGCTCGCAAGGGCACCGTGAGTTCGAATCTCACACCTTCCGCCACTAAACATGATCCAATTCCTCCCGTAGGGCATCGGCCCAGCAGTTTGGCGTTTCGTAGAGCCGCACCCGTTCCAGACGCAAATGATTGCCGTAGGTGTCGCGATATACGCGGTCGAGCAGGCCGAATGCCACGGTGGCCAGGTTTTCCGCAGTAGGCACCACGTCCAGCACGACAGTCTTGTGTCCCGGCAGGCTATCGAGGAAACTGATCAGCGCGGAGTCGTCCCGCCAGACCAGGAATGCATGATCCCAGGCATCGACCAGACTCGACTTCGCCAATGCCTTGATGTCGGAAAAATCCATCACCATGCCATTCAAGGGCGATCCCGACTGGCGAATGATGTCGCCGCTCAGCGTGATTTCAACGGCGTAGCGATGGCCATGCAGATGGCGGCACTGGCTCCGGTGGTCGGGGATGCGGTGACCTGAATCGAATTCGAGGCGGCGGGTGATGCGCATGGTGCCTCTGGCAAGATCGGAAAACGGCGCGGATTATAGCACTCTGCCTTGGGGCATCTGGAGATGAGCGGGAGCACGGGACAGCTTGGGGTGGCGGACCATAGCCGCGACAGCGCCGGACGGACTTATGTCTATCCCGTGCTCTCGCGCCGGGCTGGAGGCGTGTCGATCGGCATCAACCTCAATCCCAACAATGCCTGCAACTGGCGCTGCATCTATTGCCAGGTTCCGGAACTGAAGCGCGGGGCGGCGCCGCCGATCGATCTGGCGCTACTGGAGCGCGAACTGCGAGACTTTATCGACTGGGTGCAGCGCGGCGATTTCATGCAGGCGCGGGTGCCGGAAGGCGCACGACAAATCGTGGATGTCGCGTTTTCCGGAAACGGCGAGCCGACATCGTCCCAAGCATTCCCTGCGGCGATCGATCTGATTGGCAGGGTGCTGCGCGACACCGGGCTTGCAGGCGGCGTGACGATCCGTCTCATCACCAATGGCAGCCTGTTCGGACAGGCGCATGTTCAGAGGGGCGTGCGCCGCCTGGCGGTACTGGAAGGAGAAGTCTGGTTCAAGGTCGACGCGGGCACGGCCGAGGGCTACCGTCGCATCAATGGCGTGGAGTTGTCGCCCGAATTGGTTGCGCGCAATCTGCGTCGCTGCGCGACGCTCTGCCGGACCTGGGTGCAATCCTGTCTCTTCGCCATCGATGGTGAAGGCCCGACGGAAGAAGAGATCAAGGCCTACATCGACGTACTTGCCGCGGCAGGCATGGAAAACCTCGCTGGCGTGCATCTGTACGGACTGGCGCGCCCCTCCATGCAGCCCGAGGCGGGCAGGCTTTCCAATTTGCCAAAAGACAGGCTGGATGCGATCGCCGCCCGCCTGCGCGCAATGGGGCTGACTGTCCGGGTCAGTCCCTGAGGGGCCTTCAGTCGCTTTTTTTGGCCTTGGCCTTGGCGGCTTTCTTCAGTGACTTGAACAACTCCGGGTCGCTGGATTTCAGGTATTCCACCACTTCCCAGTCGTCACGCTTGATCTTGCCGATGTCGATTTGCTCGACATGCACCAGTCTGAGCAACTGCTGCACCGGGCGGGGCATGTTGCGGCCGCTCTCGTAGCGGGAGCCGCCGCTCTGGGTAACGCCAATCTGGGACCAGAATTGCTGTTGGTTGAGGCGGAGCCTGTGCCGGATTTCGCGGGCGTCGATGGTTTTGTTTTTCATGCTGTGCCGTCCTTGCTTTTCGTAAAATAATTGCCGAGCCAAAAAACCATAACTCTGGTCATGGCGTTTCCAGTATAGGCAATATTCTATTTACATACAAGCTTGGCATATCCGACATTCCAGTAGGTGCTTTGGTTCGGCGGCAGGAGGGCACGGCATTTCGCCGGAACATTAAATCAGTTAAAATTCTCCACTTTTCAATGCACTAGAAGCGGCAACCCATGGCACTTATTGTTCAGAAGTACGGCGGCACTTCGGTCGGTTCTCCCGAGCGAATCAAGCATGTCGCAAGGCGCGTCGCCAGTTGGCGGGCAAAGGGGGACCAGGTTGTCGTGGTGGTCTCCGCCATGAGTGGCGAGACCAATCGCCTGATCACCTTGGCCAAGGAAATCCAGGCGCAACCGGATTCCCGTGAACTGGACGTCATAGCATCCACAGGCGAACAGGTCACGATTGGCCTGCTGTCGATGGCACTGATGGATATCGGGGTCAAGGCAAAGAGCTATACCGGCAGCCAGGTGCGGATCCTGACCGACAGCGCCTTCACCAAGGCGCGCATCATCAGCATCGACGACGAGAACATCAAGCGCGACCTGGACAACGGATTCGTGGTTGTCGTGGCGGGGTTCCAGGGGGTAGACGAAAACGGCAGCATCACCACGCTGGGCCGCGGCGGTTCCGACACTTCCGCAGTTGCCATCGCCGCTGCGTTGAGTGCTGACGAATGCCAGATCTACACTGACGTCGACGGTGTCTATACCACCGATCCCCGCATCGTTCCCGAGGCCCGCCGGCTGGAGACGGTTACCTTCGAGGAGATGCTGGAAATGGCCAGCCTCGGTTCCAAGGTGCTGCAAATACGTTCGGTGGAATTTGCCGGCAAGTACAAGGTCAAGCTGCGCGTGCTCTCCAGCCTGGGGGAACCCGGCCAGGAAGGCCCGGGAACGCTGATCACTTTCGAGGATGACATTAAAATGATGGAACAACCGACCATTTCAGGGGTCGCCTTCAACCGCGACGAGGCCAAACTGACCGTTCTCGGCGTGCCCGACCGCCCGGGCATCGCCTACCAGATACTCGGACCGGTGGCCGAAGCCAACATCGATGTCGACATGATCATCCAGAACGTCGGTCACGACGGATCGACCGACTTCTCATTCACCGTGCCGCGCAGCGAATTCGCCAAGGCCACGGCCCTCCTGGAAAAAATCAAGGATCATATCGGTGCGCGCCAGATCACAGGCGACAACAAGATCGCCAAAGTGTCCGTGGTTGGCGTCGGCATGCGCTCCCATGTCGGCATAGCCAGCAAAGCCTTCCGCACGCTTGCCGAGGAGGGCATCAACATCCAGATGATCTCGACCTCCGAGATCAAGATTTCCGTGGTGATCGACGAAAAGTATCTGGAACTGGCCGTGCGGGTGCTGCACAGGGCCTTCGAACTCGACCAGGCGCCGGCCTGAGGGGCGCGGACTCTAGCCCCGGCGCATGGCGTCGAAGAACTCCGCGTTGCTTTTCGTTGCACGGATCTTGTCGAGAAGGAATTCCATCGCTTCGAGGTCGTCCATGTTGTAGAGCAGCTTGCGCAGCACCCAGACCTTCTGCAGGATTTCCGGCTTGAGCAGCAGTTCCTCGCGGCGCGTGCCCGATCGGTTGACGTTGATGGCCGGATAGACGCGCTTTTCCGCCATGCGCCGCTCGAGATGGATTTCCATGTTGCCGGTGCCCTTGAACTCCTCGTAGATGACGTCGTCCATGCGGCTGCCGGTGTCGATGAGCGCGGTGGCAATGATGGTGAGCGAGCCGCCTTCCTCGATGTTGCGGGCGGCGCCGAAGAAGCGTTTCGGCTTCTGCAGGGCGTTGGCGTCCACGCCGCCGGTGAGCACCTTGCCGGAGGCCGGCACGACCGTATTGTAGGCGCGCGCCAGGCGGGTGATGGAGTCGAGCAGGATGACCACGTCCTTCTTGTGCTCGACCAGGCGCTTGGCCTTCTCGATCACCATCTCGGCGACCTGGACATGGCGCGAGGCCGGCTCGTCGAAGGTCGAGGCGACCACCTCTCCGCGCACCGAGCGCGTCATCTCGGTCACTTCCTCGGGGCGCTCGTCGATGAGCAGGACGATCAGGGCGACATCGGGATAGTTGGCGGTGATGGCGTGGGCGATGTGCTGCATCATCACCGTCTTGCCGCTCTTCGGACTGGCCACCAGGAGGCCGCGCTGGCCCTTGCCGATCGGCGCGATCATGTCGATGACGCGCGAGGTGATGTTCTCCTCGGCACGGATCTCGCGTTCCAGCTTGAGCACCTCGGTCGGATGCAGCGGTGTCAGGTTCTCGAAGAGGATCTTGTTCTTCGAGTTCTCCGGCGGCTCGTTGTTGACCTTGTCCACCTTGACCAGCGCGAAATAGCGCTCGCCGTCCTTCGGCGTGCGGATCTCGCCTTCGATTGAGTCTCCCGTGTGCAGGTTGAAGCGGCGGATCTGCGAGGGCGAGACATAGATGTCGTCGGTGCCGGCCAGATAGGAGGTGTCTGGCGAGCGCAGGAAGCCGAAGCCGTCGGGCAGCACCTCGAGGGTGCCGTCGCCGAAGATGCTCTCGCCCTTCTTGGCGCGGTTTTTCAGCAGGGCGAAGATCAGTTCCTGCTTGCGCAGGCGGTTGGCGCCGTCGATTTCGTTGGCAACCGCCATCTCGAGCAACTGGCTGACGTGGAGAGTCTTAAGCTCCGATAAATGCATAGGGACTCAAAGAGAAAGTGGTGGCGCGAAAGGGAGAACCGGGAAAGTTCAGGAAAAATGGTGGGACTTTTGTTTGGGACTTGGAACCGAAACCGCGCCGCCGGAGAGTTTTTCTTCTGCCGCGGCGCGGGGAGGACGGGGAAAACTGTAAGTCTTTCAGAGGTTGCTGTCAATAAAGGCGGTAAGCTGGGACTTGGACAGGGCGCCAACCTTGGTTGCCTCGACGTTGCCGTTCTTGAACAGCATCAGGGTCGGGATGCCACGGATGCCGAACTTGGCCGGCGTCTCCTGGTTGTCGTCGATGTTGAGCTTGGCCACCTTGAGCTTGCCGGCATATTCCTTGGAAACGTCGTCCAGGATGGGGGCAATCATCTTGCAGGGGCCGCACCACTCGGCCCAGTAGTCCACCAGGACGGGGGTGGCCGATTGCAGCACTTCGGCTTCGAAATTGGCGTCGGTGACGTAATGAATGTGCTCGCTCATTGTTTCCTCGCAAAGTGTTGAATGACCGGCCGCCGATGCGCCGGGGGGATGGGATGACCGGGTTCTTGATGCGGTAATGCAGGATTTAGGGCCGGGGCCGGCTGGGCTTTTGTTGCCTATGCCGGCTATCGTAGCGAAAAAGCCGTCACATGGGAAGCCGCGGCAAAAAATGGGGGCGGCCCCATGCTAAAATTTGCACATTCCGCATTCCAGAAGAAGGAACGCCGTCATGGCTTACGTGGTGACCGAATCCTGCATCCAGTGCAAATATACCGACTGCGTGGACGTCTGCCCGGTCGATTGCTTTCGCGAAGGCCCCAACTTCCTGGTCATTGATCCGGACGAGTGCATCGATTGCACGCTGTGCGTCGCCGAGTGTCCGGTGGAGGCCATCTATGCCGAGGATGACGTGCCGGACGGCCAGAAGCACTTCACGGCGCTGAATGCGGAACTGGCCAAACTGTGGCAGCCGATCGTCGAGCGCAAGGATCCCCTGCCCGACGCCGACGACTGGGCCAAGACGAAGGATAAGCTGGACAAGCTGGAACGCTGACGTACCGCGCAGGCCATGCCCGAGGCCGCGCGCCCCGTTGTTACCCTCCGCATTCCTGCCTCGGCGGATTTCTTGGGCCATTGCGCCCGTCGCATCGTTGCTGACTGCCGGGCGCTGATCCCCGACCTTTCCTCTATTCTGGTGGTGTTGCCCAGCCCCGTCCTGGCGCCTGATTTGCGCCAGGCGCTGGCCGCCGCGGCCGGCCGTGCCCTGTTGCTGCCGCACATCGCCAGCCTGGACCAACTCGCGGCTGGAGCGCATGCCGGCGGTCAGACGGACAGCCTGCGCCAGTTCTCGCTCTACCGGCAGCTGCGCGAGCGGGGTTGGTTTGCCGACTGTGCGCTATGGGAAATCTGTGCCGAGCTGATTACGCTCTTCGACGAGTTGAGCGAGCGCGCTGTCCGTCTGCCGCAGGACGAGGCTGAATTTCTGGCGCGTCTCGAGCGTGCCTACGATGCGCGCAGCTCGCAGCCCCTGCGTTTCGAGGCCGAAGTGGTGCATCGTCTCTGGCGTGCCGAGGCGGCCGGCCCGCCGAGTCGTCATGCTGCGATGGCGCTATCCTTGACGCGGCTGGCCGACGCGGCAGGGGTGCCCCTTTTCATGCTGTGCGATGGGGAACCGCGGCCGATCGAAACGGCTTTCAGCGAGGCCTGGGCCGCGCGACAGGACGTCGTGATGTTCCAGCCGCAGCGCAGTCTGGCCGATGCTGCGCCGGTGATCCGGGCGCTCAACTTCGCCTGGCCTCCAAATGCGGAGGAGTCCGCCTTGGCGAGCCGGGCCGATGCCGCGCGTGCGGCCTTGCCGGAAAGTCCGTTGAAGGGGCGTCTGCGGCTGATCGGTGCCGCCAGCCTGGAAGCCGAGGCGCTTGTCGTTGCCGGAGAGGTAAAGCGTTGGCTGGCCGCCGGCCGTCGGCATATGGCGCTGGTAGCGGCCGACCGTGTGGCGGCGCGGCGCGCGCGGGCACTGCTCGAGCGCGACGGCATCCTGGTGCAGGACGAGACCGGCTGGAAGTTGTCCACGACGCGGGCGGCGGCGCTTATCGATGCCTGGCTCGAGGTCGTGGCGGCCGATGCCTACCATCGTGATCTGCTCGACCTGGTCAAATCGCCCTTCGTCTTCGTCGACTTGACGGAGGAAACGCGCCAGGCCGGCCTGCTGCAACTGGAAGATGGACTGGCGCGTCACAACCTGGCCTTTGGCCTGGGTCGCTTCGAGGCGGTGCTGGCACGGCAGGCCGGCTTTGCCGAAGCGGCAGGATTGCTCGGGCGCGTGGCGGCGGCGCGCCGCCACATGCCGCGCACGAGCGCCCCCGTCGCAACCTGGCTGGCAGGGCTGGAGCAGGCGCTGGATGCGCTGGGTGCCTTGACGGGCCTGGCCGGCGACGAAGCCGGAACGACGCTGCTCGAACTGCTGCGCGTGCGGCGGGAAGAGCTTGCCGCCGTATCGGCGCGACTGACTTTCGGCGAGTGGCGCGAATGGCTGAACCGCGAATTCGAGAACGCCGCCTTTCTGGACCGCAGCATCGACAGCCCGCTCGTCATGACCCACCTGGCGGCGACCCGGCTGCGCCGTTTCGATGCCGCCATCCTCATCGGCGCCGACCGCGACAATCTGGCGCCGGCGCTTCCCCGCGCCGTGTTCGGCAATCAGGCCGTGCGCGCCGATCTCGGCCTGTCGCTGCCCGCAGAGGCGGCGGCGCGGCTGCGCGACGACCTGGCCGGCCTGATCGCCTCCTGCGAGGAGGTGACGGCCACCTGGCAGACGATGCGCGGCGACGAGGCCAATCTGCTGTGCGCGGAACTGAGCCTGCTGTCGGTGCTGCATGCACGCGCCTGGGATGACGCTCTTGTGGTGGTGCCGCCCCCTGCGCCGGCGCAGGGGCCGGCGCAGGGCGGCGGCACGCCCATGCCCCGTCCGTCCGCGCCGCAGCGGGTGCCGCTGCGCGTGTCGCCCAGCGCTTATGCCAGCCTGATGGCCTGCCCCTATCAATTCTTTGCGCGCCGCATGCTCGGCCTGACGGAGGCGGAAGAGGTGCGCGAGGCGCTGGAAAAGCGCGATTACGGCGAATTCGTGCATCGCATCCTGCAGCGCTTCCATGCCGAATATCCGCAGATCCTGGGCGAATCGGAGGCGGCCCTGGCGGCGGGCCTGGAAACCATCAGCCGCGAGATTTTCGCGCCCCGGATCGAGGAGAATTTTCTCGAGCATGCCTGGCTGGCGCGCTGGCTTGCGCGCGTGCCTGGCTATATTGCCTGGCAGCGGGCGCGCGAGGCGGCCGGCTGGCGGCAGGCGGGCGGCGAGATGAAGCGCGAAGTCGCCCTGCCGCTGACGGGCGGGGGCGAGGTGGTGCTCGCCGGTCGCCTTGACCGGCTCGACCGCCGCGCCGACGGCAGCGAGGCGGTGCTCGACTACAAGATGCAGGAGGCGCGCGCCCTCAAGCGGCGCCTGGCGGATCCGGGCGAGGATGTGCAACTGGCCTGCTATGCCCTCATGCAAGGCGAGCGCGTGAGCGAGGCGGCCTACGTGTCGCTCGATGGCGAAAAACCCGCCGAAATCCCTCTGGGCGACGTGCGGGGCATGGCGCGCGCGCAGGGCGAGCGGCTGTCGGCGATCATCGAGGCACTCGAGGCAGGCAGCGGCCTGCCCGCACATGGCGGCGATGCGGTCTGCGCCTGGTGCGAGGTGCGCGGCCTGTGCCGGCGCGACTATCACGACGAACGGCCGTCATGAACGATGCGGACGACCTGATACGCCAGGCCCTCGATCCGCGCCAGTCGGTCGTGGTGGAGGCCTGCGCCGGCAGCGGCAAGACCTGGCTGCTGGTCTCGCGCATCCTGCGCCTGCTGCTCGATGGCACCGCGCCGGGCGACATCCTCGCCATCACGTTCACACGCAAGGCGGCGCGCGAGATCGAGGAGCGCCTGGCCGGCTGGCTGCGCGAACTGGCCGTTGGCAGCGACGACGCGGTGCGCGATTTCCTTCTGCGGCGCATGTTGCCGCCGGCGGAAATCGATGCCGCCATGGGTCGTGCGCGCAGTCTTTATGAACAAGTGCTGTCTGCCCAGCCGCCGCTGACCGTCAGCACCTTTCATGGCTGGTTCGCCCGTCTCGTGCAGGGCGCGCCGCTGTCGAGCGATCTCGCCGGCTTCGTGCTGCACGAGGCGGGCGCCCGCCTGAAGGAAGAGGTGTGGCAGCGCTTCGCGGCAGACTGCAGCCGGCGCGACCACGCGGTCGCGGCCTCCCTGCTCTGGCTGCTGCAGCAGGTAGGACTGGAGGCGACCCGATCGCTTCTCTTCCGGCTGTCCGATCGCCGCGCCGAATGGCATGCTTACGCGGGCGGCGGCGAGGGGGCGCCGATACGGGTCCTGGCCTGGCTGCGCGAATACCTGGGTGTCGGCGATGCGCCCGCCGCCATCGACGCGCTGTCCGCCGACGAGCTGTTCATGCGCAAGCTCCGCGAGTACGCCAATATCCTGCGGCGCAGCGACGTCGATCGCGACCTGCAGGCTGCGGCCAGGCTGGAATCGGCCTTCGCCGCGACGGATGCGCAGGCACGCTTCGATCTGGTTTGCGCCGCGCTGCTGACCCAGGAAGGCACCTTGCGCAAACGCGAGCCGACAAAAAAGGCCGAGAAACGGCTGGGCGCCGCGGCCGCGGCCCGATTGCTGGAGCTGCATGGCTGGTTGGGCGAGCGGGTGCTGACGACGCTGGCCGCACGGCGCGAGGAGCAGGCCTACGAACTGAATGTGCATGCACTGACCGTCGGCGCCGCCTGGATGGAGGCGATCGAGGAATACAAGCGCGAGCGCCGGCTGATGGACTTCGCCGACCTCGAGTGGCATGTCTCGCGCATGCTGGCCGACGAGTCGCGCGCCGCCTTCCTGCAGGCGCGGCTCGATGCGCGCTACCGGCACATCCTGCTCGACGAATTCCAGGACACCAATCCGCTGCAGTGGCGGATCCTGCTGGCCTGGCTGGGCGCCTACGGCGCGCCGGATGCCGCACGTCCGCGCGTCTTCGTTGTCGGCGACCCGAAACAGTCCATCTATCGCTTCCGCCGCGCCGAGCCGCGCGTATTCGACTGTGCCGCCGACTTCCTGCATGCGGAGTATGCGGCGCGGCAGCTGGCCAACGACGTGACGCGGCGCAATGCGCCGCGCCTCATCGAGGTGGTGAACCGCATTTTCGAGGGCGAGCCGCTCTTCCCCCATTTCCGTCCGCACCGCAGCGCGGATGAGAATCTGCCCGGCCGGGTCGAACTGTTGCCCCTGTGTGCGCAAAAGGAAGCAGGGGCTCCTGCCGTGTCCGCGTCCTTGCGCAATCCGCTGATCACGCCCCAGGGGACGGCCGAGGACGGGCGCCGCCGCCAGGAAGCGGAACTGCTGGCGGCGCGCATCGGAGAGATCGTCGGCCGCTGGTCGGTCGTGGACAAGGAAAGCGGTGCGGCGAGGCCGGCGCGCCATGGCGACATCATGGTGCTGACACGCCGGCGCAGCATCCTGCCCGAGTTCGAACATGCGTTGCGCGCCGCGAGCATCCCTTATCTCAGCGTTGGCCGCGGCGGCCTGCTGCGCACCCTCGAAGCGGCCGATCTGACGGCGCTGCTGCGCTGCCTGGTGGCCACCGCGGACGACCTGGCCCTGGCCCATGCCCTGCGCTCGCCCGTGCTTGGCGCGAGCGACGGGGACCTCCTGCACCTGGCCGCGCGCAGCGAACCGAACTGGTGGCAGCGGCTGCAGGCGAGCGTGCGGGAAGGCGTGGCTTCGCCGCTGCTGGTTCGCGCCGGACGGCTGCTGGCAGGCTGGCGCGCCACTGCCGCGCGATTGCCCGTCCACGACCTGCTCGATCGTATCTATCACGAAGGGGATCTGCCGGAGCGCTATCGCGCGGCCGCGCCGGCGGCCCTGTGGCCGGGCGTGGCCGCCAATCTCGAAGCCTACATCGCACTGGCCCTGCGCCTCGATGCCGGACGCTATCCGAGCCTGCCGCGCTTCCTCGACGAGCTCTCGCGCCTGGGCGCGGCCGGAGACGAAGATGCACCCGACGAAGGCACGATCCATGCGGCGGAAGCCGGCGATCGCGTGCGCATCCTGACCATCCACGGCGCCAAGGGACTGGAAGCGCCGATCGTCTGGCTGATCGACGCCAACCATACGCACCAGCCCGCCGACGCCTGGTCGGTGCTGCTGGACTGGCCGCCCGACGCGACGCGGCCCGCGCACCTGTCCGTTCTCGGCCGCAAGGGTGAATGCGGGGAGCGCCGTACCGCGCTGATCGAGGCCGAGGCCGCGCATGCCGCGCGGGAGGAACTCAACCTGCTCTACGTGGCGATGACACGCGCGCGCCAGTTCTTCTTCGCCAGCGGGATCGATTCGGAACGGGGCGCGACGAAAACCAGCGATTGGGCGCGCATCGCTGCGGCGATTGGCACGCTCGGCGGCAGCGGGGGCATCCACGGGGAGCAGCCGGCGCTGGCCGAAGCCATGCCGCCCGCATCGTCGCCGGCAGGCCGGGCCGGGTTGCCCCGGACTGTTGCTCCAACGCCGGCAGGACGGCGGCGAGAGGCATCGAGCGCCGGCATGGCGTATGGCATGCGGCTGCATGCCGCCCTCGACCGGCTCAGCTCGGGCGGTGATGCCGTAAACACCCCCCCGGGCATCCCGGCGGCCGACTGGCCGGAACTGCGCAAGGCGGCCCAGGCCATTCTCGCGGCGCCGCGGCTGAGGGCATTCTTCGATCCTGCCGGCCACTTGCGGGCGCTGAACGAGGTCGAGTTCGCCTTGCCCGAGGGCGGAGTGGGGCGGATCGATCGCCTGGTCGAGACGGCGGAAGGCTACTGGGTGCTGGACTACAAGAGCGGCCGGCCGGATACAGGCATGCTGGAAGCCTACCGTGCGCAAATGGAAGGCTACCGCGCTGCCATCATGGCCCTTTTCCCGGGCAGGCCGGTACGTTGCGGTCTGGTGTTCGGCACCGGGGAGCTGATGGAGGTCGAGCCCCATGCTCTTTCGCGAAACAGGCCAATCGACTAAGATGGAACAAGCCGTTCGCCAATCGGGAGGCCAACATGCAAGTCCGGGAAATTCTCGCAGTCAAGGGACAGGCCCTGTTCACAATCGCGCCAGGCAAGTCTCTGGCAGACGCCATAGCGATCATGACCGAACAGGACATCGGTTCTCTCGTCGTGTTCGAGGGCGGGCGCATGGTCGGCATGCTGACCTTCCGCGAAGTACTCAGGGCGGTGCAGCAAGGCGGCGCGGCCTGGGGCAGTCTGTCCGTTTCCGGCGTCATGGTACGCGAGCCCGTGGCGGCTGACCCGGAAGTCGAAATAGACGACCTGCGCCGCATGATGATCGATCACCACATGCGCTACCTGCCGGTGATGGATGGCACCACACTGATGGGCGTCATCTCTTTCCACGACGTGGCCAAAGCCGTTCTCGAGGAGCAGGGCTTCGAGAACCGCATGCTGAAGGCCTACATTCGCGACTGGCCCGCCGAAACGGGCGGAAGCTGATCTTTGTTCCGTGTCCGTGCGCCGCGCAGCGCTGCGCGGCGGCTCTCAAACGATACCAAACCTCAGGAGGGGAAATGGAAAAAACCTGGCTGAAGAGCTATCCCGCCGGCGTGCCGGCGGAGATCGACGTCAACGAATTCAAGTCGATCGGCCAGTTGTTCGACCGCAGCGTGAGCAAGTTCCGCGACCGCGTGGCCTACACCAACATGGGCAAGTCGATCACCTATGGCGAACTGGACGGCCATACTCGCGATTTTGCCGCCTACCTGCAGTCCCTCGGCCTGCAAAAGGGCGCCCGTGTCGCCGTGATGATGCCCAATCTGCTGCAGGATCCGGTATGCATCTACGGCATCCTGCGCGGCGGCTTCACGGTGGTGAACTGCAATCCGCTCTACACGCCGCGCGAGCTGGAGCACCAGTTGAAGGACTCCGGCGCCGAGGCGATCGTCATCGTCGAGAACTTCGCCAGCGTGCTGCAGGAATGCATCGCCAACACGCCCCTGAAGCACGTCATCGTCACCAGCCTGGGCGACATGCTCGGTTTTCCCAAGGGTGCCATCGTCAATTTCGTCGTCAGGCACGTCAAGAAGATGGTGCCCGCCTGGAGCCTGCCGGGATCGGTGCGGTTCAACGACATCCTGGCGCGCGGGGCGCGCCTCGACTACAAGCCGGTCGATGTCGGCCACGAGGATATCGCCTTCCTGCAATACACCGGCGGCACGACGGGCGTGTCGAAGGGCGCCATGCTGACCCACCGCAACATCATCGCCAACCTGCAGCAGGCGCATGCCTGGCTGAAGCCCTTCATGCCGGAGACCGGCACCGTCGTCACCGCGCTGCCGCTCTATCACATCTTCGCCCTGACGGCGAACTGCCTGACCTTCCTCAAGATCGGCTGGAGCAATCTGCTCATCACCAATCCGCGCGACATTCCCGGCTTCGTCAAGGAATTGCAGAAACACCCCTTCGATGTGATCACCGGCGTGAACACCCTGTTCAACGCACTGCTCAACGACCCGGATTTCGTCAAGCTGGATTTCGGCAGGCTGAAGGTCGCCCTGGGCGGCGGCATGGCGGTGCAGAAGGCGGTGGCGGACAAGTGGAAGCAGGTCACCGGCATTCCGCTGATCGAAGCCTACGGCCTGACCGAGACCTCGCCGGCGGCGACCATCAACCCGCTCGACCTGAAGGAGTACAACGGCGCCATCGGCCTGCCGGTGTCCTCGACCGAGGTCACCATCCGCGACGACGCCGGCAACAATCTGGCGATCGGCGAGGTCGGCGAGATCTGCGTGCACGGCCCGCAGGTGATGCGCGGCTACTACAATCGCCCGGAGGAGACCGCCAAGGTCATCATGCCCGACGGCTACCTGCGCACCGGCGACGTCGGCGTGATGGACGAGAAGGGCTTCGTGCGCATTGTCGACCGCAAGAAGGACATGATTCTGGTCTCCGGCTTCAACGTCTATCCGAACGAAATCGAGGCGGTGGTCGCCATGCACCCGGGCGTGCTGGAGGTGGCGGCGGTCGGCGTGCCGGACGAGAAGTCGGGCGAGGCGGTGAAGATCTTCATCGTCAAGAAGGACCCGGCCCTGACCGCGGAGGCGCTGATCGCGCACTGCAAGGAGAATCTCACCGGCTACAAGGTGCCCAGGCTGGTCGAGTTCCGCGCCGAACTGCCGAAGACCAACGTCGGCAAGATCCTGCGCCGCGCCCTGCGCGACGAGACCGTGGCCAAGGCCTGAGGATTCCCGGCGCCACGAACAAGGGCCGCGAAAGCGGCCCTTTTCGCTGCATGCGCTTGGCGCCTCCCGCTTTGCTTGCGCCCGCCCTTGGCGCCTCCGCTTTACTTGCGTCCGCCCTTGGCGCCTCCCGCTTTACTTGCGCCCGCCTTTGGCGCCTCCCTTATCCCAGGCATAACGCTGTGTGCGCTGCCAGCGCGCCGTCGGTTGCGGCGGTGGGGGCGGGGGCGCGGCAGGCGCGGGCTTTTTCCGCGCCTTGGCGCCGTGCTGCCGGGACTGACTTTTGCTCATGGGGTCGAAAAAGCCGGTAAAGTTCCCATGATAGACTTGTCCGGAACCGATCTCAAAAACGCCCATGTCCGGCAACACCCTCGGCAAACTCTTCTGTGTCACTTCCTTTGGCGAATCGCACGGCCCGGCCATAGGCTGCGTGGTGGATGGCTGTCCGCCGGGGCTTGAACTTTCCGAGGCGGACATCCAGGTCGAACTGGATCGGCGCAAACCCGGCACTTCACGCCATGTTACGCAGCGGCGCGAATCCGACACGGTCGAGATTCTCTCCGGCGTCTTCGAGGGACGCAGCACGGGCACGCCGATCGCGCTCCTCATCCGCAACGAAGACCAGCGCAGCAAGGACTACGGCAACATCGCCGGGACTTTCCGGCCCGGCCACGCCGATTACACCTACTGGCAGAAATATGGCATTCGCGACTACCGCGGCGGTGGCCGCGCCTCGGCGCGCGAGACGGCGGTGCGCGTGGCCGCAGGCGCCATTGCGCGCAAGTGGCTGCGCGAACGCTACGGCATCGTCGTGCGCAGTTGCCTGTCGCAGCTCGGACAGATCGCCATTCCGTTCAAGTCATGGGAAGGCGTGTACGCCAACCCCTTCTTCGCCGCCGACCCGGACAGCGTGGCGAAGCTGGAAGAGCATATGGACGCCCTGCGCAAGTCGGGCGATTCGGTCGGTGGCAAGGTCACCGTCGTTGCCGGGAACGTGCCGGTCGGGTGGGGCGAACCGGTGTACGACCGGCTGGATGCAGACATCGCCTACGCCATGATGGGCATCAATGCCGTGAAGGGCGTCGAGATTGGCGCCGGCTTTGCAGCCGTGACGCAGAAAGGCACCGAGCATTCCGACGAACTGACGCGGGAAGGTTTTCTCTCCAACAACGCCGGCGGCACGCTCGGCGGCATCTCCAGCGGCCAGGACGTCGTGGTGCACATCGCTGTCAAGCCGACTTCCAGCATCCGCCTGCAGCGCCGCTCCATCGACCTGCAGGGCCGCCCCGTCACGGTGGAAACCCACGGCCGCCACGACCCTTGTGTCGCTATCCGCGCCACGCCGGTGGCGGAAGCCATGCTGGCGCTGGTGCTGATGGACCATGCCCTGCGCCATCGCGCGCAGTGCGGCGACGTGATCTGCCCGACGCCGAAGATCGCGGCAAGCGCGCCGCGGGCGACCGGGCCGCGCGGCGCCGCGGTCGAAAACCCCGAGCCGGACGAGGCCTGACGGTCCGCAAGAACTTGTAACGGCGCCTGCGCATCGCCTCGTGGTTCCCTACTGGCGCCTGTCGGCTTACTACTTTTTCTACTTCGCCTTCATCGGCGGCTTTTTCCCCTACTTCGCCCTCTACCTGCAGTCCTTGCGATTCTCGGCCTGGGACATCGGCGTGCTGATGTCTCTCATGCAGGTCATGCGCGTTCTGGCGCCGAGCCTTTGGGGGTGGCTGGCCGACCATGTGGGCGCCAAGACGCCGATCGTGCGCGGATCGGCGCTGATGAGCCTCGTCGGTTTTTCCTGCTTTTTCTTCACGCAGAGTTTCACCGGGTTCTTTGCCGGCATGGCGCTGCTGGCCTTCTTCTGGAGCGCTTCGCTGCCGCTGGTGGAGGCCTTGACCTTCACCCATCTCGGCGCACGGGCCAGCCGCTATGGCGCGATCCGCCTGTGGGGTTCGGTTGGCTTTATCGCCGCCGTCCTCGGAATGGGCTGGCTGCTCGACCGCCTGCCGCTTGCGGCTGCCCTGTGGGCCTCGTTGGGACTGCTCGGCGGCATTCTCGTGTGCGCGGTAGCGTTGCCGGAGAAACCGGAAGAGCGGCACGAGACCGACCGCCTGCCGATCGGCGACATCCTGCGCCGGCGCGAGGTGAAGGCGCTCTTCGTCGCCTGCTTCTTCATGGCGGCGGCGCATGGCGCGCTCTATGTCTTTTATTCCATCTATCTGGTCGCGCACGGCTACAGCAAGACGATGGTTGGCTTTCTGTGGACGCTGGGGGTGGTGGCGGAAATCATCGTTTTTCTCTTCCTGCCGCGTCTGTTTCACGTGTTTTCCCTGCGGTCGATTCTCCTCTTCAGCTTCGCCTGTGCCGTGGCGCGCTTTCTCATGATCGGCCGGGGCGTCGAGTGGCTGGCGGTAATGCTGGCCGCCCAGTTGCTGCATGCGGCGACGTTCGGCGCTTACCATGCCGCGGCGGTGGCGACCGTCAACCGCTGGTTTTCCGGCCGCCACCAGGCGCGCGGGCAGGCGCTCTATGGCAGCGTGTCCTTCGGCGCCGGCGGGATGCTTGGCGGCATGCTCTCCGGATGGGCCTGGGACGCGCTGGGGGAGGAATTCACCTACACCATGGGCTCGGTCTTCGCCCTCGTCGGCATGCTCGTCCTTTGGCGCGGCTGGCGATCGCCATAGACCCTGCTGCACCGCCGCAATGCAGGCTGGGTTCCGCTATAATTCACATGCATTCCGGAACGCTGCCCTGAATCCTGCCGCCTTCATGCCGCCTTGCGGCATGTTCCGGAAAAGCATGAATTCGTTTTCACCGGGGATTGAATCATGAAGCGACTGAATCTGCTGATTGCCCTCATCGCAACGCTTGCCCTGAGCGCCTGCAATACGGTCCAGGGTGTCGGCAAGGATATCCAGGCGGGCGGCAAGGCCGTGGAGAAAGCGGCCAGGTAACCGTTCCGGGCTGAGCGTTTGCGGAACTGAAAGGAATCGAATGAAGGTTTGTGTGTTGCCGGGCGACGGCATCGGCCCCGAAATCGTCGGACAGGCGGCGCGCGTCATCGAGGCGCTGCGCCGTGACGGCATCAAGCTGGAGATGGAGACGGCGCTGCTCGGCGGCTGCGCGGTCGATGCGGCGGGCGATCCCTATCCCGAAGCCACCCGCAAGCTGGCGCGCGAGGCAGATGCGGTGCTGCTGGGTGCCGTCGGCGGCCCGCAATACGACAAGCTGCCGCGCGAGAAGCGGCCGGAACGCGGTCTGCTCGGCATCCGCAAGGACCTCGGCCTCTTCGCCAACCTGCGGCCGGCCGTGCTGTATTCCGAGTTGGCCAACGCTTCCAGCCTCAAGCCCGAGGTGGTGGCGGGACTGGACATTCTCATCGTGCGCGAATTGACCGGCGACATCTACTTCGGCGAGCCGCGCGGCATCGAGACGCGCAATGGCGAGAACGGGAAAGAGCGGGTCGGCTTCAACACCATGATCTACTCGGAATCCGAGATCCGCCGCATCGCCAGGGTGTCCTTCGAAGCGGCGCGCAAGCGCTCGCGCCGCCTCTGCTCGGTGGACAAGATGAACGTGCTGGAATGCACCCAGCTGTGGCGCGACGTGGTGACGGAGGAGGCGAAGAATTATCCCGACGTCGAGCTATCGCACATGCTGGTGGACAATGCTGCCATGCAACTGGTGAGGAACCCGAAGCAGTTCGACGTCATGGTGACGGGCAACATGTTCGGCGACATCCTGTCCGACGAGGCTTCGATGCTGACCGGCTCCATCGGCATGCTGCCTTCCGCCTCGCTCGACGAGAAGGGCAAGGGCCTCTACGAGCCGATTCACGGCTCGGCGCCGGACATCGCCGGCCAGGGCGTGGCCAACCCGCTGGCGACCATACTTTCCGTGGCGATGATGCTGCGCTACACCTTCGGCCAGGAAGCCGCCGCCGCGCGCATCGAGGGCGCGGTGAAGAAGGTGCTGCAGCAGGGGCTGCGCACCGGCGACATCTTCGAGGCGGGCATGAAGAAGGTCGGCACCCAGGCCATGGGCGATGCGGTGATCGCCGCGCTGTGAGCGACAACAACGCAACCGGGATTTGCAAATGAAACGAGTGGGACTGGTGGGCTGGCGAGGCATGGTCGGTTCCGTGCTGATGCAGCGCATGCTGGAAGAACGGGACTTCGATCAGATCGATCCGGTATTCTTCACGACTTCCCAGATGGGCGGCAAGGGTCCGGCCATCGGCCGCGACGTGCCCCCCTTGCGGGATGCCCGCAGCGTCGATGCGCTCAAGGCGATGGACATCATCATCTCCTGCCAGGGCGGCGACTATACCGGCGAGGTTTTCCCGAAATTGCGCGCCGCCGGCTGGAACGGCCACTGGATAGACGCCGCCTCCTCGCTGCGCATGAAGGACGACGCAGTCATTATCCTCGACCCGGTCAACCTCGATGTCATCAGGAACGCCCTGGCGCGCGGTGGTCGCAACTGGATCGGCGGCAACTGCACCGTCAGCCTGATGCTGATGGCAGTCGGCGCCTTGTTTCAGCGCGACCTTGTCGAGTGGATGAGTGCCATGACCTACCAGGCGGCTTCCGGCGCCGGCGCGCAGAACATGCGCGAACTGCTCACCCAGATGGGCGAGGTGCATCGCGTGGCGAAGGGGCTGCTCGACGACCCGGCTTCCGCCATTCTGGACATCGACCGCGAGGTGGCCGGCATCCTGCGCGAAGAAAAATTTCCGACGGCGAATTTCGGCGTGCCCCTGGCCGGCAGTCTGATCCCCTGGATCGACAAGGAACTCGAGAACGGCCAGAGTCGCGAAGAGTGGAAGGGACAGGCGGAGTCCAACAAGATACTCGGCCGGGAATCCAATCCGGTGCCGGTCGATGGCATCTGCGTACGTGTCGGCGCCATGCGCTGCCACAGCCAGGCCCTTACCCTGAAGCTGAAGAAGGACATGCCGCTCGCCGAGATCGAGGGCATGATCGCCGAATCGAACGACTGGGTGAAAGTGGTGCCGAATCATCGCGACATCACCATTCGGGAATTGACGCCGACGGCAGTGACGGGCACCCTGTCGGTACCGGTGGGGCGCCTGCGCAAGCTCAACATGGGACCGCACTACCTGGGCGCATTCACCTGCGGCGACCAACTGCTGTGGGGTGCCGCGGAACCGCTGCGGCGCATGCTGCGGATTCTGCTCGAAGCGTAAGCTGCAAGCGGGCCGGCATTGCTCTCCGATCCGTTCAAAATAGATCAACAGCCTGGCGGCATGGCCACTGGACCGGACCGCCCTGCCACCAAAAACGGGTTGATTTCCCGTCAGATTTGGCCAAAATGTAATGAGAAAGTTTAGCTTGCATAGCTAAGCTCATGATGTTATGTTACTTGTTCGGAAACTCTCCGCGAGGGGGACGCGGTGCATAAAAAATTCCTGAAATTCTCATTCAAGGCATTGGTTTTGGCAGCTGCCATGGCGGTCCTGCCGATGGGCGGCAATGCGGCAGGATTGGGCCGGATCACGGTCCTCTCGGCCTTGGGACAGCCCTTGCGCGCGGAAATCGAACTGTCGGCCTCGCGCGAAGAACTCTCTTCGATGTCGGCGCACCTCGCCTCGCATGAGGCTTTCCGGCAGTCCGGCATCGAATTCGTGCCGGCGCTGGCCGGCGTCAAGCTGGTGCTTGACAAGCGTTCCGGCAGCCGTCCAGTGATCCGTCTGACGACGGATCGCCCGATCAACGAACCCTTCCTCAATCTGCTGATCGAGCTGGACTGGGCGGCCGGTCGTCTGGTGCGCGAGTACACGTTTCTGCTCGATCCGGCGCCCGAAGTTCTGGCACGCAAACCTGTCGCGGCTCCGGTCGGAAAGCGCGATGCCTCTGCCGCGGCCCAGCCTTCCCCGGTAGCGGCGCCCAAGCAACCCGAGGTTCGCGCCGAGGATAAGCCGCGCATCGAGAAAACCGAAGAGGCCAAGCCCGCGGGAGAAGGCCGCGAAGTGAAGAAGGGCGAATACCTGCGCAAGATTGCCGCCGAGAGCCAGTACGACGGCGTCAGCCTGGATCAGATGCTGGTGGCGATTTTTCGCAGCAACAAGGATGCGTTCATCGGCAACAACATCCATCGCCTGAAGGCGGGCAAGATTCTGAACATCCCGGATCGCGACACTGCCGCAGCGGTCGAGACAAAAGACGCGCACAAGACGATTTCCGCCCATACCGCGGATTTCAATGCCTACCGCCAGAAGCTGGCGGCGGCCGCAGCCGGTGCGGAGGCGCCGCAGGAAGAGGCCGCCAAACAGGTTGCCACCGGCAAGATCGGCGCGAAGGTCGAAGAAAAGGCGGCCGCCCCGGCGGAAACGAAGGACCAGCTAAGGGTTTCCAAAGCCGAGGCCAAGGATGCCCGCCTGGCGCAGGGCAAGATAGCCGCGCTGGAAGAAGATCTGGTTGCCAAGGAGAAGGCGCTCAAGGAGGCCCAATCGCGCCAGACGGAACTCGAGAAGAACGTCAAGGAGTTGCAGAAGCTGGTCGAGCTGAAAAACCAGAATCTGGCCGAGCTCCAGAAACAGGCAGCGGCCAAGGCAGCGTCGGCACCCGCTCCTGCCGCCGCCCCCGAAGTGAAGAAATCCGAGCTGCCTGTCGCCGCAGCACCGGCCAAGGCGCCCGAGGCGCCGCCTGCCGCCGCGCCGACCCCTGCGGCAACCGAAAAACCCGCCGAGAAACCGGCGGAGCCGGCCAAAGCGCCCGAAGCGCCGCCTGCCGCCGCGCCGTCGCCTGCGGCAGACGAAAAGCCGGTCGAGAAGCCTGCCGAACCGATTGCGGCCGCCAAGCCTGCGGAGCAGCCCAAACCGGCCCCGAAGAAAGCGCCTCCCCCGCCGCCTCCGCCCCCGGAACCGGATTTCCTCGACGAGATGCTGGGCAATCCGGCCATCCTCGGCGGCGGTGTGCTGGTGCTCGGTCTGCTGGGCTTTGTCGCCTACCGCCAGCGCCAGAAGAAGAAGCTGCAGGAAGTCGGCGAGGCCCCGACGACAACCTCCGCCAATCTGACCGCCAATTCCGTATTCGGCGCCACGGGCGGCCAGAGCGTGGATACCACGGGCAGTTCGATGGCGACCGATTTCAGCCAGGCCTCCATCAGCGCCATCGATGCCGACGAAGGCGTCGACCCGGTGGCGGAGGCCGATGTGTACATGGCCTACGGCCGCGATGCGCAGGCCGAGGAGATCCTCCTCGACGCGCTGAAGACCGATCCGACCCGCACCGCCATTCATGTCAAGCTGCTGGAAATCTACGCCGGGCGCAAGAACAACAAGCAGTTTGAAACCCTTGCGAGCGATCTTTACGCCCAGACCGGCGGTGTCGGCGGTGACTGGGAGAAGGCTGCGGCCATGGGCCTGAAGCTCGACCCGGCGAACCCGCTTTACGGCGGCGGTGCGGCGAGCGAGAAGCAAACCATTCAAACGGATTCGACGGTTGTCGTGCCGACCGGGGAAAAGCAGCTGCGCGATACCTGGACCATGCCCGGCGAACTGAGCCAGATTTCCGAGGCCGTGGAAAAAGGCGGCACGGGAACCGTTATCCTGGAAAGGCCGGTCGAATCCGCAGCGGAGGAAGCGGCCGGCTCGCCAGCGCTGGACTTCGACCTTGATCTGGGCACACCGGCGGCGCCAGCACCGCAGGCTCCGGCGGCACCCGCGCCCGCGCAGGCCGAGGCTCCGGCCGGACTGGATTTCGATCTCGGCCTGGATTTCAAGCCGGCCGAGAGCAAGCGGCCCGAGAGCGAACCGGCGTACAACCCGGAAGCAACCATGATTCTGGAGGCCGGCAAGGCGGCTCAGGCACCGGCGGCCGATCTGGCGCTGGACATCAAGCTCGACGAGCCTGCCGATGCGGGGGCTGGCGAAGGCCTGCATTTCGATCTTGACCTTGGTGCGCCCGCCGCCGCAGCTGCAACCGAAGAAGTGGTCGATCTCGAAAAGACCATCGCAGGCGGAAGCACCATCGACTTCGACTTCAATCTCGGAGCGCCCGCCGAGCCCAGGCCCGCGCCGGCGGCAGAGCCGGCCGTCGATCTCGGCGCCATCAATCTGGATCTCGGCATGCCGGCTGCCGCAGCGGAAGCCGCCATGGGCGATGAAGTCGCGACCAAGCTCGAACTGGCCAAGGCCTATGAAGAAATGGGAGACAAGGAAGGCGCCCGCGAGCTGCTGACTGAAGTGACCAGGGAAGGCAATGCCGAGCAACAGGCCAAGGCGCAGGCCATGCTCGCCAAATTGAGCTGAAACCGCCCGGCGGGGGGCGCCATGCCCTCCGCCGCCCAATTCCATGCTGCATCCGACCGTTCGCCTCCTCTCCTGGAGCGTTGCGGCTACGCTCGCCCAGTATTTGCCGATTGCCGGATTGGCGCCGGCTTGCGCCGCGGCATTGGCCGGGGCCGCGTGGCTTGCGCCGAAGCGGCTTGCCTTGCTGCTGCTGCGCACCCGCTGGCTGATTGCCTCGCTCGTCCTGCTCTTTGCGCTGGCCACGCCGGGGGTGTATGTGTTGCCTGTCCTGGGCAGTCTTGGCCCGACGCAGGAGGGGATTCGCCTCGGGCTCGAACACCTGATGCGGCTGCTCATCGTGCTGGCCACCTTGGCGATCCTGCTTCACAGGACAGGCATGGAGGGTTTGCTGGCCGGCATTTACGGCCTGCTGCTGCCCCTGGCCTGGCTGGGGCTCGACCGCGGCCGCGTGGCCGTGCGACTGATGCTGGTGATGCAATATGCCGAACAATCCCTTCCCGGGCGGCACTGGCGGGAATGGCTGCAGGGCGAGGGGATTGCGGCCGAACCTTTGCGGCTGCGCCTGCCGGATTTTTCCCTGGGCAAGGCCGATTTCGCCGTGCTGGCGGGACTGACTTTTGCGGTGGCAATCTTCATCGGAGCTGTAGCGTGAGAATCGCTCTGGGGCTGGAGTACGACGGCGCCGCCTTTGCCGGCTGGCAGACCCAGCCGCAGGGCAATACCGTGCAGGACGCGCTGGAACGGGCGCTGGCCGGAATCGCCGGCGCGCCGGTGCGCACGATCTGTGCCGGACGCACCGATGCCGGCGTGCATGCCGCGGCCCAGGTGGCGCATATCGACGCGCCTGTCGCCCGGCCGGAAAACGCCTGGGTGCGCGGCGTGAATGCGCTCCTGCCGGACAGCGTTGCCGTGCGCTGGGCGCGCGAAGTGCCGGACGAATTCCACGCGCGCTTCTCCGCGCGCTCGCGCAGCTACCGCTACGTGCTCTACAACCATGCCGTGCGCCCCGCGCTCCTGCATGGCCGGGTCGGCTGGTTCCACCTGCCGCTCGACGCCGACGCCATGTGCGCCGGCGCCGCGCTGCTGCTCGGCGAGCAGGATTTCTCCGCCTTCCGCGCTGCCGAGTGCCAGGCCAGGTCGCCGGTGAAGACGCTGCACCAGGCGCAGGTGCGGCGCGAGGGCGACTGCATCGTCTTCGACTTCCGCGCCAGCGCCTTCCTGCACCACATGGTGCGCAACATGGTCGGCGCCCTCGTCCATGTCGGCAAGGGTGCGCATGCGCCGGACTGGATCGCCGAGCTGATCGCCGGCCGCGACCGCAGCCGGGCGGCGCCGACCTTCTCGCCGCACGGCCTGTATCTGTCCGGTGTCGAGTACGAGGCGTGCTGGCAGTTGCCCATGAATGGCCGTATCATCGCGCCTTTTCCACCGACGGCCTTTTAGCTTGCCAAGAACCCGCATCAAGATCTGCGGCATCACCCGGCCCGAGGATGCCCGAACGGCGGTCGAATCGGGCGCGGATGCCATAGGCCTGGTGTTCTATCCGCCCAGTCCGCGCCATGTGACGGTCGAGCAGGCCTGGGAGATCGCCCGCGTCGTGCCACCCTTTGTCATACTGGTCGGCCTGTTCGTGAACGAGACCAAGCTGACGGTGCGGCGCGTCATGGAGGCGGTGCCGATCCAGTTGCTGCAGTTCCATGGCGACGAGGAAGAGTCCTTCTGCCGTTCCTTCCATGCGCCCTACATCAAGGCGGCGCGGGTGAGGCCGGGCCTCGATTTGGTAAAATACGCGGCGTCCTATCCTTCCGCCCAAGGCCTGCTGCTCGATGCCTGGGTCGATGGCTACGGCGGTGGCGGCAAGACCTTCGACTGGTCGCTGATCCCGCCGCGCCTGCCTCTGCCGCTGATCCTGTCAGGCGGGCTGGATGCCGGCAACGTGGCCGAGGCGGTGCATGCCGTGCGGCCGTGGGCGGTGGATGTCAGCAGCGGGGTGGAAACCGCCAAGGGAATCAAGGACGCGGGCAAAATCGCTGCGTTCATAGCCGGAGTGAGAGATGGGGATGTACGATCTACCTGATGCGCGCGGCCATTTCGGCCCCTACGGCGGCACCTTCGTCGCCGAGACGCTGATCGAGGCGCTCGACGAACTCAAGCGCGCCTACGCCGAGGCCCGCGCCGACCCCGCCTTTCGCGCCGAATTCGAATACGAACTGAAGCACTACGTCGGCCGCCCCAGCCCGATCTATCACGCGAAACGCTGGTCGGCGCTGCTCGGCGGAGCGCAGATCTACCTCAAGCGCGAGGATCTCAACCACACCGGCGCGCACAAGGTGAACAACTGCATCGGCCAGGCCATGCTGGCGCGCCGCATGGGCAAGCCGCGCGTCATCGCCGAGACCGGCGCCGGCCAGCACGGCGTGGCCACCGCCACGGTCGCCGCCCGCTACGGCATGGAGTGCGTGGTCTACATGGGCTCGGAAGACGTCAAGCGCCAGGCCGCCAACGTCTATCGCATGAAGCTGCTCGGCGCCAGCGTGGTGCCGGTGGAGTCCGGCTCGAAGACGCTGAAGGACGCCTTGAACGAGGCCATGCGCGACTGGGTCACCAACGTCGCCGACACCTTCTACATCATCGGCACCGTGGCCGGGCCGCATCCCTATCCGATGATGGTGCGCGACTTCCAGTCCGTCATCGGCGAAGAGTGCCGCGTCCAGATGCCGGAACTGGCGGGCCGTCAGCCGGATGTCGTGATCGCCTGCGTCGGCGGCGGCTCCAACGCCATGGGCATCTTCTACGACTACATTCAGGACAAGTCCGTCCGTCTGGTCGGCGTCGAGGCGGCCGGCTTCGGCCTCGCCAGCGGTCATCACTCCGCCTCTCTCGTCGCCGGCAGGCCGGGCGTGCTGCATGGCAACCGCACTTATCTGCTGCAGGACGAGAACGGCCAGATCGCCGAGACGCACTCGATCTCAGCCGGCCTCGATTATCCCGGCGTCGGCCCCGAACACGCCTGGCTGAAGGACAGCCATCGTGCCGACTATGTCGCCGTGACCGACGACGAGGCGCTGGAAGCCTTTCACGCCCTGTGTCGTTACGAAGGCATCATTCCGGCGCTGGAATCCGCCCATGCGCTCGCCCACGCCGCCAAGCTGGCGCCGACGCTGCCGAAGGACAGGCTGCTGCTGGTGAACCTCTCCGGGCGCGGCGACAAGGACATGCACACCGTGGCGGAAAAATCCGGAATCCAGTTCTGATGTCGCGCATCGAGAAGACCTTCGAAAAGCTCGCCGCACAGGGCCGCAAGGCCCTGATTCCCTTCGTCACCGCCGGCGATCCCGACCCCGCCCTGATGCAGCCGCTGATGCGTGCGCTTGTGGCGGGTGGCGCCGACATCATCGAGCTGGGCGTGCCCTTCTCCGATCCGATGGCCGACGGGCCGACCGTGCAGCGCGCCTCCGAGCGGGCACTCAAGCACGGTGTCTCGCTGCGCCAGGTGCTGGCGATGGTGCGCGAGTTCCGCGCCGGCGACGCGAATACGCCGGTGGTGCTGATGGGCTATGCCAATCCGGTCGAGGCGATGGGCGCGGATGCCTTTGCCGCCGAGGCGCGGCAGGCGGGGGTGGACGGCGTGCTGGTGGTCGACTATCCGCCCGAGGAGGGTGGCGGCTTCGCGGCCAAACTCAAGGCTGCCGGCATCGATCCGATCTTCCTGCTGGCGCCGACCTCGTCCGAGGGGCGCTTTGGTCAGGTCGCCGAGATCGGCAGCGGCTATATCTACTATGTCTCGCTGAAGGGCGTCACCGGCGCCGGGCACCTCGACCTCGACGAGGTGGCGCGGCGCATTCCGGCCATCCGCGCCAAGGTCGGCATGCCGGTCGGCGTCGGCTTCGGCATCCGCGACGCCGAGAGCGCGCGCCGCATTGCCGCGGTGGCCGACGCGGTGGTGATCGGCAGTCGCATCATAGAAGAGATCGAGAAAAGTCCGCGCGAGCAGGCCGCCGCGAATGTCACGGCTTTCCTGCGCGGCATTCGCACCGCGCTCGACGAACTCGCGGCTGTCAGGGAGCAAGCGCGATGAGCGCCGTCCGCCGGGAATTCGGCGTAACGCCCGCGCCTGCGAAGCTGCGCAGTGGAGCCGAATTATTGCCGCGCTCCGCTGCGCACGTTCCGAGGCGCGACGCTTCCGCGCGGCCCCCAAGGGCGGCGCAGCCAGTAACCCGGGGCGGGCGTGGCCCGCGAATCAACGTCACCCCCTTCCCTGGGAAGGGGGATGGGGGGAAGGTCCAATGAGCTGGCTGCAGAAACTGCTTCCGCCCAAGATCAAGCGTGCCGAGGGCGCCAAGAAATCGATTCCCGAGGGACTGTGGTGCAAGTGTCCGAACTGCGAAGCGACGCTGTACAGCTCGGACCTCGAGAAGAACCTCAACGTCTGCCCGAAGTGCGGCCATCACCATCGCCTCGGTGCGCGTGCCCGGCTCGACCTGCTGCTCGACGCGGAAGGCCGCTTCGAGATCGGCGCCGAGGTGCTGCCGGTCGATCCGCTCAAGTTCAGGGACAGCAAGCGCTACCCCGAGCGACTCAACGCCGCCGCGGACGAGACGGAGGAGGGCGATGCCCTGGTGGTGATGCAGGGGGCGGTGAAAACCCTGCCGGCGGTGATCGCCGCCTTCGAGTTCGACTTCATGGGCGGCTCGATGGGTTCGGTGGTGGGCGAGCGCTTCGTGCGCGGCGTGCGCATCGCCGTCGAGCAGCGGATGCCCTTCGTCTGCATCACCGCCACCGGCGGCGCGCGCATGCAGGAAGGCCTGTTTTCCCTGATGCAGATGGCGAAGACCACCGCCGCCGTGACCCAGCTGTCGGCCCATCGCCTGCCCTTCATCTCGATTCTCACCGATCCGACCATGGGTGGTGTCTCGGCCAGCTTCGCCTTCGTCGCCGACGTCGTCATCGCCGAGCCGGGGGCGCTGATCGGTTTCGCCGGCCCGCGCGTCATCGAGCAGACGGTGCGCGAAAAGCTGCCGGAGGGCTTCCAGCGCGCCGAGTTCCTCCTCGAGAAAGGCGCCCTCGACATGATCGTCGACCGGCGCGAGATGCGCGACAAGCTGGCTTCGCTGCTGACCTTGCTGCAAAAAATCCCCGCGGTCTGATCCTGACGTCCCCCGCCCCCAATACCCTGCAGGACTGGCTGACGCACATCGAGCGCCTGCACGCCCGGCCGATCGTGCTGGGACTCGAGCGCGTCCTTGCCGTGAAACGGGCGCTCGGCATCGGGCAGGCCGTGCCGGTCATCAGCGTCGGCGGCACCAACGGCAAGGGTTCCACCTGCGCCATGCTGGAGCGCATCCTGCTCTGCTCGGGCTATCGTGCCGGGCTGTATACCTCGCCGCACCTTCTGGCGTACAACGAGCGGGTGCGCGTTGGCGGACGGCCCGCTTCCGACGCTGAACTCTGCGACGCCTTTGCGCGCGTCGAGGCGGCGCGCGGCGACACGCCGCTCACCTATTTCGAGTTCGGCACGCTGGCGGCGTGGCAGGCCTTCGCGACGGCCGGCGCCGATGCGGTCATTCTCGAGGTCGGCCTGGGCGGCCGGCTCGACGCGGTCAACGCCTTCGACGCCGACTGCGCCGTCGTCACCGCGGTCGATCTCGACCACATGGACTATCTCGGCGAAACGCGCGAGGCGATCGGCTTCGAGAAGGCGGGCATCTTCCGCAGCGGCCGGCCGGCGATTGTCGGCGACGCACAGCCGCCGCGCAGCCTGCTCGGCCACGCCGCCGCCAGCGGCGCCGATCTCCGGCTGCTGGGGCGGGACTTCGGCTATCTGGCCGAGCAGGGGCAATGGACCTATTGGGGGCGCCGCGGCCGGCGCGGCGGCCTCGCCTATCCGGCCCTGCGCGGCGCCATCCAACTGGCGAACGCCAGTACGGCGATCGCCGTGCTGGAAGCGCTGGCGGAGCGGCTGCCGGTATCCATGCAGGACGTTCGCCGCGGCCTGATCGAGGTGGAGCTGCCGGGCCGCTTCCAGGTTCTCCCGGGCCGTCCGACGGTGGTGCTCGACGTCGGCCACAATCCGCAGGCAGCCGGCGTGCTGGCCGACAACCTCGGCGGAATGGCATTCCATCCGCAGACCTGGGCGGTGTTCGGCATGCTGGCCGACAAGGACATTGCCGGCGTCGTCGAGCGCGTCAAGGGCCGGATCAACCACTGGCTCGCCGCCTCCCTGCCTGGACCGCGCGGCATGGCGGCAGGGGCGCTGGCCGGGTTGCTGGAGGGGCGGGGCGCGCAGGCGGACGCCTGCTTCGATTCGCCCGCCGCAGCGTACCGCTTCGCAAAGGGGAAGGCGGGGGAAAATGATAGAATAGTCGCCTTCGGTTCCTTCCTCACCGTGGCCGATGTGCTGCAGGCGATAGACGATGAGCGAAAACGACGCACAACTTGAGCTGAAGAAGCGCGCGCGCCGGCGTCTGGTCGGCGCCGCCGCGCTCGCGGTACTGGCGGCGGTCGTGCTGCCGATGGTCATGGACCAGGCTCCCAGGCAGCAGCCGGCGCAAGACATCCAGATCCGCATTCCCGCTCAGGATTCCGGTACATTCACCTCCCGTATTCTCCCGGTGAAGCCGGGAGCCAAGCCGACGCCGCTGCCGCCGGCGGCAGTGCCGGATGCGCGGCCGGTCGAACCCGCCCATCAGGCCGCAGCGTCCCAGGCCGAAGCCCAATCCGAGCCGAAGACCGAAGCGAAGTCCGGCATCAAGGTTGCGCAGAAGCCCGCGGCAGCCAAGGCAGAAGTCAGTCTCCCCGCCACGGCGGCGAAACCGGCGGAGGCCAAGCCGTCGGCGAAGAAATCCGAGGAGGCCAGGCCGACGCCTGCGAACGGCGAGCAGTGGGTGGTCCAGCTCGGCGCCTATCGCGAACCGGCCAACGTCCGCAACCTGACGACAAAACTGAAACAGCAGGGCTACAATTTTTATACGGAAGCATTGCCCGCGCCGGATGGCAGCGAGCGGACCCGCGTGCGGGCCGGTCCCTTCCCGAGCAAGGAAGCGGCGGAAGCGGCGCGCGAGCGCATCAAGCGCCTCGGCGTGGATGGCCTCGTCGCGCAGAAGTAAGCGGCAGTGACGGTATTCGATTACGTGGTCCTCGCGGTCATCGCCGCCTCGGTCCTGCTCGGCGTCTGGCGCGGACTGGTGAGCGAGGTCCTGGCTCTGGCGGCTTGGGCGGCGGGACTGGCGGCGGCGTACTTGTGGGCGTCGGGCATGGCGCCGATGTTCGCCGAATGGCTGAAGGAACCGGCACTGCAGTTGGCGGCGGCGGGTGCCGTTATCGTGGTGGCGGTGCTGGCGGCGGCGGCTCTGCTGCGCCTGGCTCTGTCCAGGCTGATGCGGGCGATCGGGCTGGGGCCGCTGGACCGCTTCCTCGGCGCGCTGTTCGGCGCCGCGCGGGGCGTGCTGGTGGTGGTGTTGTGCGTGCTGATCGGCGGCCTGACGGTTCTGCCGCAGCAGGCGTGGTGGCGGCAGGCCTGGCTGGCGCCGCCGCTGGAAACCGCGGTGCTGGCGGCCAGGCCCTGGCTGCCGCCGGCCGTGACGAAGCGCATACGCTATAGGTGAGACATGTGCGGAATCCTGGGTGTCGTCGCGACGACGCCGGTGAACCAGTTGCTCTATGACGGCCTGCAGGTGCTGCAGCACCGCGGCCAGGACGCGGCCGGCATCGCCACCGCCGAGGGCGGCGTTTTCCACATGCACAAGGGCCCCGGCCTGGTACGCGACGTTTTCCGCACGCGCAACATGCGCAATCTGCAGGGCAACTGGGGCATCGCGCATTGTCGCTATCCGACCGCCGGTTCGGCCGTGAACTCTGCCGAATCGCAGCCCTTCTACGTGAATTCACCCTTCGGCCTGACGCTCGCGCACAACGGCAACCTGACCAATGCCGAGGAACTCAAACGCGAGATGTTCCTGCAGGACCTGCGCCACATCAACACTCAGTCCGATTCCGAGGTGCTGCTCAACGTGCTGGCGCACGAGCTGCAGGCGGCGGCGACCAAGTACCAGCTCGACGCCGAAACGATCTTCAAGGCAGTGGCCGGCGTGCACCGCCGCGTGCGCGGCGCCTATGCCGTGGTGGCCATGATCGCCGGCTACGGGCTGCTCGCCTTCCGCGACCCCTACGGCATCCGCCCCCTCATCGTCGGACGCAATGCCGCTCCGGCCGGCAATGAGTATCTGGTGGCGTCAGAAAGCGTTGCACTCGACACGCTCGGCTTCCAGATCTTGCGCGACGTGGCGCCGGGCGAGGCGGTGCTCATCGACATCGAGGGCAATTTCCACAGCAAGCCCTGCGCCGAACACACCGTGCGCGCACCCTGCATCTTCGAGTTCGTCTATCTGGCCCGGCCGGACTCGCTGATCGACGGCATCTCCGTCTACGAGAGCCGCGTCAAGATGGGCGAGCACCTGGCGGAGAAGATCCGCCACACCCTGCCGCACATCGACATCGATTCCGTCATCCCGATTCCGGATTCCAGCCGCCCCTCGGCCATGGAGCTGGCCACCCGGCTGAACCTCCCCTACCGCGAGGGGTTCGTCAAGAACCGCTACATCGGCCGCACCTTCATCATGCCGGGCCAGGCGCAGCGGCGGAAATCGGTACGGCAGAAGCTCAACACCATCGCCCAGGAGTTCCGCGGCAAGAGCGTGCTGCTGGTGGACGACTCCATCGTGCGCGGCACGACCAGCAAGGAGATCGTGCAGATGGCCCGTGACGCCGGCGCGCGCAAGGTGTATTTCGCCTCGGCGGCGCCGCCGGTGCGCTACGCCAACGTCTACGGCATCGACATGCCGTCACGCCACGAACTCATCGCCAACGACCGCAGTGACGAGGACATCCGCCGCGAGATCGGTGCCGATGGCCTGATCTACCAGGACCTCGATGCGCTGAAGGCGGCGGTGCATTCGCTGAATCCTTCGATCGGCGTGTTTGAGACTTCCTGCTTCGACGGCTGTTACGTCACGGGCGACGTCAGCGCCGAGTATCTGAACAGCGTCGAGAACCAGCGCAGCGACGGCAACCTGAGCGGAGAGGACGGCGATGTGGCCCAGCTCGACCTGAACCTCGTCGTGGCGGATTGACAGGAAGGCGAACCGCGTGTAGCTTCCGAACTGCGCCGATTTGATATCAGCTTGCGGGCGCTTAATAAATGCGGCTAAAGCGAGGGAAAAACCCGGTCGCTCAGCTGCGCCGGGTTTTCTGCTTTTTGGGGTGTGCAAATGGACAAGGAATACGATCCGGACACGCTGGCGGTGCGCGCAGGGATACAACGCAGCCGGTTCAACGAGCACGCCGAGGCGCTCTACCTGACCTCGAGCTTCGTCTTCGACAATGCCGCCCAG
>JBDHRL010000060.1:0-17119 GCA_039807535.1 Rhodocyclaceae bacterium | reverse complement strand
CTGCCGGAAGGCTGGGAGTACGGCAAGGTCTTCGGCGAGCTGCCGCAGGGCGCCACCGATTCGCTGTGGAACCTGCTCGCCGGCTTCCTCACCCTGCTGCTGGCGATCGGCTTGTATCTCACCGCGCGCCGCACGCCGGTCGCGCTGAGGAGTGTGAAATGAGGACGGGTTTTCTCCCTCACCCGCACTCGCGGGGCGAAGGCGGGGTTTCGCGAAGCATGCTTCGCGCCGCCGAAGCCGGCAGTGGGGTGCGGAGCGGGGCCGGGGAGAGGGCCAGCCGCCGCTCCCCCTTCTCCCTGCCCTCTCCCCGCCGGGGAGAGGGGAAAAGCGGCGAAGACTGGCCGCTCGGCGTGGAATGCGCCTGGCCCGCTGCGGTGCACGCCGCGCCCGCCCGAGCCGTCGTGCGCAGCAAGCCACGCCGCTGGCAGCTCTGGCTCGCCGCCGTCGCCTTCAGCGTCAGCCTCTGGCAACTCGGCCAGGGTGGCTACATCCAGGCCAAGGCCTGGCTGGCGCAAGTGCTCATCAAGCAGGCCTGGGTGCGCACCCTGGAAGGCAAGGCGCAGGCGAAGCCCTGGCCCTGGGCCGACACCTGGCCGGTGGCGCGCATCAGCGTGCCCGGCCGCAGCATCGAGCGCTACGTGCTGGCCGGCGCCAACGGCCGTACCATTGCCTTCGGCCCCGGCCATGTCTTCGGCACGCCGCTGCCGGGCGAGGACGGCAACAGCGTCGTCGGCGCCCACCGCGACACCCACTTCGCCTTCCTGCGCGACGTGATGCCGGGCGAAACCATCGTCGTACAAAAATCAGTCGGCGGGACACGGCGTTATCGCGTCATCGGCGCCGAGATCGTCGACAAGTCCGAGACGCGCGTGCTGGCGCAGCCGCCCGGCGAGGCGCGCCTGACGCTGATCACCTGCTACCCCTTCGACGCCCTGCGCACCGGCGGCCCGCTGCGCTACGTCGTCACGGCGAAAGCGATATGAGCGCCCGTCATTCCCGCGAAAGCGGGAATCCACACGCCCCGAAAACCCTGGATCCCCGCTTCCGCGGGGATGACAACCGATAGGAGTCATCGCATGAAAACCTCGCCCGCCCTCTGCTTCTCCGTCGCCCTCGCCAACACGCGCGCCTTCGACGACAACTCGGGCTGCCCGCGGCCGATCCTGGTGCCGCGCGTGGACAAGCTCGTCATCGACAAGGCGCGCCGGCGCCTGACGCTGATGGGCCGCAATCGCGTCGTGCGCAGCTACCGCATCTCGTTCGGCGGCGAGGGTAGCGCGCCGGCCGGGCGCTACGTCGTCGCCGGTCGCAACCCGAAGAGCCGAAACCACCTCGCCCTGCGCCTTGACCGCCAGTCGCCCTCTGCGGCCGAGCATGCCGGCGGCGGCCTGCAACTGCACGGCATGCCCGACTGGCTCGGCCCGCTCGCCGCCGCCCTCAAGGGCAGCGACTGGGCCGCCGGCGGCATCGGCGTCACAAACCTCGAGATCGAGGAAATCTGGAATCTTGTTCCGGATGGCGTGCCGGTGGTAATAAAGCCATAGGCTTGAAACAGAAAGGGCCGGCTGGGCCGGCCCTCAAGAGACAGCCTGCGATGCGCTCAGCGCATGCTGAGGGATTCGCTGATGATCTTCGGCGTGATGAAGACCAGCAGCTCGGTCTTGTTGTCCTTCTTGTCGTTGTGTTTGAAGAGGAAGCCGACATAGGGCATATCACCCAATACAGGGATCTTCGTGGTGATATTGCGCTCTTCCTGGGTGTAGATGCCGCCGATGACCACCGTTCCCCCGTTGTCGACGAGAACTTCCGTCTTGATGTGCTTGGTGTCGATGGCCACGCCCGCACCGGTGGCGATCTGAGTGTTCGGCGAATCCTTGTTCACATCGACGGTCAGATTGACCCTTCCGTCCGGTGTGATCTGCGGCTTGACCTTGAGCGAAAGATTGGCCTTGCGGAATTGAACGGCGGTGGCGCCGGAACTGGTCGCCTGCTGGTAGGGAATCTCCACGCCCTGCTCGATGAGTGCCTCGATCTGGTCGGCGGTGACGACGCGCGGGCTGGAGATGATCTTGCCCTTGCCATCGGCTTCCAGGGCGCTTACCTCCAGGTTGAGGAAGCGTGTCGCCGCATTGTTGAACAGCACGAAGGAAAACTGGCCGGGTTGTTTTCCGACAATCGACGAAGCGGGGAGATTTACGCCCAGGCTATTGGTAGAGAAATTGGGGACGGTGGTGATCTGCCCTGTCTGATACCCGGTTGCCGAAAGACCGCCTCCGAACAGGATCTTCGCTCCATCATTGAAAATTTGATTGTAGGTGGTGCTATTGTAACCGAGCCTTGCGCCCACGTTCTTGGTGAAGTTGTCATCGGCTTCGACGATGCGCGCCTCGATCATCACCTGGCGCGCCGGAACATCGATCTCGGCGATCAATTTCCGCACCTCCTCCAGCCGCGAGGGCACGTCCGTCACGAACAGCTTGTTCGTGCGTTCGTCGACGATGACCGCCCCCCTCTTGGAAAGCACGGTCTGATCCTTGTTCTTGAGAAAATCGAAGACTGATTTTGCCTTGTGATAATTCAGCTGGAACGTCTCGGCCTTGACCGGCTCGAGATCCGTGATCTGCTGGCGCGACTCGAGCATCAGCTTTTCCTTGGCGGTCAGTTCATCGCGCGGCGCGATCCAGATGACGTTGCCGTTCTTGCGCATGTCCAGGCCCTTCGCCTGCAGGATGATGTCGAGGGCCTGATCCCACGGCACGTCCTTCAGACGCAGCGTCAGATTGCCACCCACCGTATCGCTGGTGATGATGTTGAAATCGGTGAAGTCGGCGATGACCTGCAGCACGGCGCGAATGTCGATGTTCTGGAAATTCAGGGACAGCTTCTCGCCCTGATATCCCTTGCGGCTGCCCTGCACCAGCTTGTTCGGATCCTCGATCACCTGCCTGACTTCGACCACGAACTGGTTGTCGCTCTGGTAGGCGTTGTGCTCCCACAAGCCCTTCGGGGCAATCACCATGCGGATATTGTCGCCCTGTTGCTGGGTGTTTACCGACGTGACCGGCGTCGCGAAATCCGTCACGTCGAGGCGGCGGCGCAGCGTTTCCGGCAAGGAGGTCTTCAGAAACTCCACCACCAGGTTGCTGCCCTGCTGACGAATGTCGATGCCGACGTTGCTGTCGGACAGGTCGACGACGATGCGGCCTTCGCCATTGACGCCGCGGCGGAAATTGATGTCCCGGATGCTGGCCTTGTCCGCGGAAGGCTTCGCTTCGGCGAAATGCTGGGCCGCCGCCGGCCCGGCCTTTGCCGTGCTCTCGGCCGCCACGCCGCCGATGGTGATGAAGATATTCTTCCCCTCCCGCCTGGCGGCGGCTTGGCGTATTTGCTTCAGGTTCAGAACCACCCGGGTGCGATCCCCCACCTGCACCAGGTTTACGCTGCGCAGATCGCCTTCGTTGAAGTTCTGCGAATTGCGGCCGAGCGCATTGCTCACGCCGGGAAAGTCGAAAGCGATGCGTGGCGGATTGGCAATGCTGAAGCTCGCCGGCTCGGTTGCGAGGGGCTGGCTGGTGGTCAGCTTCAGGACAACATCGCTGCCCTGCTGGCTCACGCTCAACGCTTCAATGGCATTCTGCGCCCAGGCCGGCTGTATCAGCAGCAGGCAGAACGGGAGGAAAAAATATTTGAAACGGTCTTTTACGGAATTCATTTCTTGCCCTCCTGCTGCTTTTCCTGCAACTGCAAAGTGCTCGTACGCTCGGCATAGTCGCCCAGTGAATCGGGAACCAGTTCCTTGAGTGTCAACTCGGTTTCCTTGATGTCCGTAACGATGCCGAAGTTCTGCCCCATGTAATTTCCAATCTTGGCCTGATAGAGATTTTTGTCCGCCTGGATCAGTGCATGCACCATTTTCCCCTTGATCAAGGTTCCGACCATCTTCAGGGACTCCAAGGGGAAGGCTTCCAGAGGCTCCCTGCGGCGCTCGAAATCCGGCTTGAGGCCGCCCCCTCCCGCTTTTCGTTCAGGTTCGATCTTGGCCGGACTGTAGGGATCGGTCAGGTCGCCCGCCTCATACGCTACCGCAGGGAAGCTCTTGATTTCCGGCAGCGGCGGAATCCTCCCCTTGAAATCCTTGGTCGACTCCTTCATCCACTGTCTCAGGTCCTGATGCTCCTCGCCTCCGCAGGCTGCCAGTCCGAGGCAAGCCAGCAACATGGCTGTGCGCTTCATTTCTTGGCCCCCTTGGCTTTGTCCTGAGCCGCTTTCGCCCTGCGCTGGGCGGCCAACTCCCCTTCATCGAGGTAGCGGTAGGTCATCGCGGTGGCATCCATCTTGAGTTGCGCCCCTTTTTCCGGCGCGACCGCGATATTGGTGAGCGAAACAATGCGGGACAGCTTGGCGACGTCTGCGGAAAAGGCGCCGAGATCATTGTAGCTGCCCGTGATTTTCAGCGTGATCGGCAATTCGGCGTAGAAGTCGCGCAGTGTTTCCTTGCCGGGCTTGAACAATTCGAACTGCAGGCCGCGCCCCAGGCCGGCCTGGTTGATGTCGGCCAGCAAGGCTTCCATCTCGGCCTTGTTGGGCAATTGCTTGAGCAATGTGCCGAAAGTCCTGTCGATCTCGACCAGCTGCTTGCGGTACTCTTCCAGATTGACCGACTGCTTTTTCTTGTCGAGATACTCGTCCTTGAGCTTGGCTTCCTGCTGCTGCTTGCTGTCCAGCTCCTCGAGCTGGGACTTCCAGTCGAACCACCAGCCGCCGACGAGCAGCGCGGCGAACAGGCCCAGCAGCACTGTTGCTCGCGGCAGGATCGGCCATGTGCCGATGTCCTTGGGATCGAGCGACTTGAAGTCTTCGGCCAGCGCGCGGAAATCGATTTTCGGCATTGCCGGCATTTTTGGCATGTTGGGCTTCTTCATGCTTTCTTGTCCTGCTTGGGCGGCTGTGCCCCGGGCGCAGGCTTGCCGTCGGCTGCGGGCCGGGTTATGAAAACGTTCAGATTGAATTCCGCGTAGCGCCGGTTGCCTACGCTGGCGGCCTTGATCTCGATCAGGTCGGGCCGCTCGAGCAACGGCGACGCCTCGAGCTGGCGCATGAGCGTCGAAACGCGCGCATTCGACTGCGCGACACCGGTAAGATTGATTGTGTTGCCTGTCTGCTTCAGGGATTTCAGATAAATCCCCGCAGGCACCTGACGCGCCAGCTCATTGAACAGTTGGACTGTTTCGGCCCGGCTGCCCTGCAGGGACTCGATCACGTTCTTCCGTGACAGCAAGGCATTCGTCTGTTCCTTCAGCCGCTTGATTTCGTCAATTTCCTTGTCCAGCGCGGCGATTTCCTTTTTCAGGAACTCGTTCTTGCCTTCCTGGTTGCTGATGTAGCCCGCAATCACGCCATGCACCATGATGACGATGAGAATCGCCAGCACGGCAACCAGGCCGGAAAGCGCGAAGAACTGCTGGCGCTGGGCCTTGCGTTTTTCTTCGCGATGAGGCAGCAGATTGATGCGAATCACTGGTCGAACCTCCGCAGCGCAAGCCCGCAGGCGACCAGCAGGGACGGGGCGTCTGCCGACAAATTTTTCGGACGGATGCGCTGGGACAGGGCCATGTTGGCAAAGGGATTGGCGACGACCGTGCTGATCTGGGTTCGTCCCGCCACCGCCTCATCCACGCCCGGGATGACTGCGCAGCCCCCGGCAAGCACGATATGGTCGACCTGGTTGTACTGCGTCGAGGTGAAGAAAAACTGCAGGGCCCGGGAGACTTCCAGGGCCAGGCTGTCCAGGAAAGGGCGAAGCAGGTCCGACTCGAAATTCTCCGGCAGGTTGCCCGTTCGCTTCGCGGCCTCGGCCTCTTCGTGGCTCATGCCGTATTGGCGCACGATGTCCTGCGTCAGCTGGCCACCACCGAACGCCTGCTCGCGCGCATACACCGGCTGGTCATTGCGCAGGACCGTAACGTTCATGACGTTCGCGCCGATGTCGATCAGGGCAATCGTCTGGTTCTTGCCCCCTTCCGGAAACTGGCCCTCGACCAGTTCGAATGCCGACTGTGCCGCATAGGACTCCACGTCCATGACCAGCGGCTTCAGGCCTGCCGCCTCGGCCACCGCGACGCGATCCTCGACTTTCTCCTTGCGGGAGGCGGCAATCAGCACTTCCATTTCCTCAGGACTGCTCGGCGCCGGGCCGACCACCTGGAAATCCAGGTTCACCTCGTCCAGGGCAAAGGGAATGTACTGATTCGCCTCGGATTCGACCTGGATCTCCAGTTCGCGCTCGCGTTGTCCGGCCGGGACGATGATTTTCTTCGTGATCACTGCCGCCGCCGGCAGCGCCATGGCCACGAACTTGGTCGACGTCCCCATGCGCTTCCAGGCGCGCTTGACGGCTTCCGAGACCGCCTCGAGGTTGGCGATATTCCCATCGACCACCGCGTCGCGCGGCAGGGTTTCGATCGCATAGCGCTCGATCCGGTAGCTCCCTTTCGACGCCTCTGACAGTTCGACCATCTTGATCGATGACGAACTGATGTCCAGCCCGAGCAGCGGGCGCGCTTTTGGGTTAAATATCGAGAGATCTATCTGCAAGGAAAATCCTTTTGAATTTTCGTTAGTTAGGCGCAATACAGATAATTTACATTAAATCCTAGCAACAACTATGGTCTGTGTAAAGTTTTTTTTCCTCTTGCCTGTCGCTTTTCCCCGACATCAACCAGCATGTCTGAAGTATTCAAGTTAATCAACTGATTATTAAGTAAATTATACTTTCGTCAGCAAACGATGCTGCCAAAAAACCTTCTTGGAAAACGCTCGTGGAATGGGGAAGTCTATAATTGCGCGCTCTTGATAAACCGCCTTCGAGTATCTCCTTGCCCACCGCGCTGCGCTGGATTGCCTATCCACTCCTGTTTATCACGGGCCTTGCCCTCATGGGCATCGCCCTGCTGGCCATCGTCGTCGTTCTCGCCTATCCCCAGCTGCCTTCGCTCGAGGCGCTGACCGACTACCAGCCGAAAATCCCCCTGCGCGTCTACACGGCGGATGGCTACCTGATCGGCGAATTCGGCGAGGAACGGCGGGCTCTCGTGCGCATCCAGGACGTCCCCGGAATCATGAAGCAGGCCATCCTGGCGGCCGAGGACGAGCGCTTCTACCAGCATCCCGGCGTCGATACCCTGGGCGTTCTGCGAGCGGCCTATGCCAACTTCACCAGCGGCGGCAAGCGGCAGGGCGCCAGCACGATCACCATGCAGGTGGCGCGCAATTTTTTCCTCTCCAGCGAGAAGACGCTTGCGCGCAAGGTCTATGAAGCACTGCTGGCCTTCAAGATCGAAAACAATCTTTCCAAGGACGAGATTTTCCAGATCTACATCAATCAGATCTACCTCGGTCAGCGCGCCTATGGATTCGCCGCGGCCGCGCAGATCTACTTCGGAAAGCCGCTGCGGGACATCAGCCTGGCGGAGGCCGCCATGCTGGCCGGCCTGCCGAAAGCGCCCTCCAGCTTCAATCCCGTGGCCAATCCCAAACGCGCCAGGCAGCGCCAACTCTATGTGCTCCGCCGGATGCACGAGCTGGGTTTCATCAACGCCACCCAACTGGCCGAAGCGCAAAAACAGGACCTGCACGTCAAGCGGGATATCAATGAATTTGCGGTTCGCGCCGACTACGTCGCCGAGATGGCACGGCAAATGGCCTATGAACGCTTCCATGAGGAAACCTATTCGCGGGGCCTGCGCGTCATCACCACGATCCTCAAGGCGGACCAGGAGGCGGCCTATGCCAGCGTCAGGCGCGGCGTGCTCGATTACGACAGGCGGCACGGCTATCGCGGCGCCAAGGGCTATGTCGACCTCGATGCGCCGGGTGCCGTTCTCGATGAAGCCCTCGAGGAGGCGTTGCAGGACGATCCCGATTCGGATGACCTCCATGCCGCGGTGGTCCTCGAGGCGACCCCGAAGCTGGTGAAGGCCTATCGGCGCGGCGGCGACACCGTGCAGGTATCCGGCGACGGCCTGAAGTTCGCCCTGCGCATGCTGGACGACAAGGCGCCGGCCAACAAGCGGCTGCGCCGCGGCGCGCTCATTTATTTGCAAAAGGATGACAGGGGAAATTGGCAGATCGCGCAACTGCCCGAAGTCGAGGCATCCTTTGTGTCGGCCAATCCGGCCGACGGCGCCATCCACGCCCTGGTGGGCGGCTTCGATTTCTACCGCAACAAATTCAACCATGTCACCCAGGCCTGGCGACAGCCGGGGTCCAGCTTCAAGCCCTTCATTTATTCCGCCGCGCTCGAAAAGGGCTTCACGCCCGCCAGCATCATTCCGGACGAGCCGCTCGTCGTCTCCGCCGCGGAAACCGGCAGCCAGGCGTGGGAGCCGAAGAATTACGACGGCAAGTATGAAGGCCCCATGAGCATGCGCACGGGGCTGGCAAAATCGAAGAACCTGGTGTCCATCCGCATCCTCAAGTCGATCGGCACCCTGTATGCCCAGGACTACGTTACCCGCTTCGGCTTCGAGGCCGAAAAGCATCCGCCCTATCTCACCATGGCGCTGGGCGCCGGCAGCGTCACGCCCTGGCAGCAGCTGGCCGGCTACTCGGTCTTCGCCAACGGCGGCTACCGCATCCAGCCCTACATCGTGAAGCAGATCCTCGACGACAAGGGCAGCGTGCTGGCCGAAGCCCAGCCGGTCCAGGCCGGCGACGAGAACCTGCGCGTCATCGACCCGCGCAACGCCTACCTGATGGACAGCATGCTGCATGATGTCGTGCGCCGCGGCACGGCCACGCGGGCGCTCGCGCTCAAGCGCGGCGACCTGGCCGGCAAGACCGGCACCACCAACGATTTCATCGATGCCTGGTTTTGCGGCTACCAGCCAACGCTGGTGGGCGTCGCCTGGATCGGCTTCGATCAGCCGAAGAAGCTGGGCAATGGCGAAACGGGCGGTTTCGCCGCGCTGCCGATCTGGATCGGCTACATGGAAAAGGCGCTGAAAAACGTGCCGGAGTCCTTCATGCCCATGCCCGCCGGGTTGGTGACCGTCAAGGTGCCGACCGACGCCGCCAGCGAAGCCGCGGGCAAGGATACGGAGCTGATCTACAGGGAAAGCCTGCCGCCTCCGCCACAGGAAGGCAGCGAGTCCGGCGCGCCGCAGAAAATGACGTTTCCGCCGCCGAATACGCCAGGCTGATCAGGAAAGCGCGATGCTTTCGCCGGCCTGCGCCGAAGCCAGCCGGCTCAGGGCCTCGAACAGTTCGGCGCCGTCGCGCGTCCCGATCCAGCGGCCGCCCTCATGCCGGAAATGAAAACCGCCTGCGCGCGCCGCCACCCATATTTCGCGCGCGGCGGCATGGCGGTTGATGATGATCTTGCTGCCGTCGCCGAACCCGATCTCGAGCACGCCGCCCGGCCGCAGTTCGTAATCGAGGTCGGCCTGGCAGGCGTCCAGCGCCCTCTCGATCCGCGCCAGCGTCGCTTCTGCCAGAGTGTTGAACTCGGTTTCTTCCATCACAAGCCTTCTGCTAACATTCCTGTTTTTTGGCGGGCATCATGCGCACTCCCGGAATCCTCGCGGCACTGCTGCTTCTTGGCGCCTGCGGCACCAAGACCGGCCTCACTCTTCCGCCCAGACCGGCACCCGCCGGCGCAGCCTCGCCCGCGCCGGTGCAGACGGCGCCCGCCGCCGATGATAGCAAAGCCGCCGGCGCCACAGGACGATGAACCCCTTCACCTGCCGTGACGGCATGCTCCATGCCGAGGACGTGGCCCTGCCGGAAATCGCCGCGGCCCACGGCACGCCCTGCTACGTCTATTCGCGCGCCGCGCTGCAGGCTCGCTTCGAGGAATTCCGTCGTGCGCTGGCGGGACGGAATGCGCTGATTTGCTATGCCGTCAAGGCCAATTCGAATCTGGCCATCCTGAATCTGTTCGCCCGCGCCGGCGCCGGTTTCGACATCGTCTCCGGTGGTGAGCTGGCACGGGTGCTGGCCGCCGGCGGCGACCCGTCCAGGGTGGTCTTCTCCGGCGTTGGCAAGACCGCCGGGGAGATGCGCCTGGCCCTCGACAAGGGCATCTTCTGCTTCAACGTCGAATCCGCCGCCGAGCTGGAACGCCTCGACCATGTCGCCGGCGCGGCGGGCAGGCGCGCGCCGATCGCTCTGCGTGTCAATCCCGACGTCGACCCGAAGACCCATCCCTACATTTCCACCGGCTTGCGCGGCAACAAGTTCGGCGTCGCCTACGGCGAGGTGCTCGATCTGTACCGGCGCGCCCGCGCGCTGCCGCACCTCGAGATCGCCGGCATCGCCTGCCACATCGGCTCGCAGTTGCTCGATCCGGCGCCGGCGGCGGAAGCGGCCGGCAAGATCATCGCGCTCGCCGACCGGCTGGCCGCCGAAGACATCGTGCTGCGCCATCTCGACCTGGGCGGCGGCATCGGCATCCGCTATCGCGACGAATCGCCGCCCGCCGTCGCCGACTATCTCGCCCCGATCCTGGCGCAGCTGGACGGGCGCAGGGAAAAGATCCTGCTCGAGCCGGGCCGTGCGCTGGTCGGCAACGCCGGCGTCCTGCTCACGCGCATCGAGCACCTCAAGCACGGCGAGGAGAAGAACTTCGCCATCGTCGACGCCGCCATGAACGACCTGATGCGGCCGGCGCTCTACGACGCCTGGCATGACATCCTGCCCGTTCGGCAGAACGCCGGTGCGGCGACCCTGTACGAAGTCGTCGGCCCGGTGTGCGAATCGGGCGATTTCCTCGGCCATGCCCGCCCGCTGGCCGTCGCCGAAGGCGACCTGCTGGCCGTGATGTCGGCCGGCGCCTACGGCATGGCGATGAGTTCGAACTACAACTCGCGGCCGCGTGCGGCCGAGGTGCTCGTCGACGGCGGCAAAATCCATCTCGTGCGCGAACGCGAGCAAATCGAGCAGCTTTTCGCGAACGAACGCCTCCTGCCCTGAACCCGATCTGCCCGTCGTCCCGCCGCCTCATGAATAGTCGACTCGTCCTCGCTCTGCTTGCCACCTTCACGCTTGCGGCCTGTCAAAAGGCCGAGGAAAAGAAACCCGCCGGACCTCCGGCCACGCTGATCACCGTGACCCAGGCGAAGGCCGGGACAATGGAAATCTTCGAGGAGACGCTCGGCTCGCTCGAAGCGGTGGTCGATCCGAAGATCGGCGCCGAGGTCGCCGGCAGGGTGATCCAGGTTCTCGCCGGTCCCGGCCAGGCAGTCAGGAAGGGCCAGTTGCTGGCGATCATCGACGACACCGATTTCGTCCTGCAGAACCGCGCCGACGAGGCCGAGCGCAAGCGCACCGAAGCCCTGCTGGCGCAGCAGGAGCGCGTCGTCGAGCGGCAGCAGCAGCTGGCGCAGAAGGGCTTCATCTCGCAGAACGCGGCGGACGACGCCCGCGCCCAGCGCGATGCGCTGCGCGAACAGCTGGCCGCCGCCCGCGCCCGCGGCGAACTGAGCCGGCGCAGCCAGGGCAAGGCGCGCGTCGTCGCGCCCTACGAGGGCGTCATCGAAACGCAGGTCGCCTCGCTCGGCGACTATGTCAAGGTCGGCGATCCGCTTTTCCGGCTCGTCTCGAGCCGCAGGCTGCGTGCCCACCTGCCGTATCCCGAGTCCAGCGCGGCCCGCCTGCGGCGCGGCCAGCCGGCCATCCTCGCCTCGCCGCTGCTGCCGGGTGTCGAGTTCCGTGGCGCGGTCAGCGACATCAAGCCGAGCGTGTCGGAGTCCGGCCGCGCCCTCGACGTCATCGTCGACATCGACAACATGGAGGGTTTCCGTCCCGGCGGCAGCGTCAATGCCGCGGTGGTGGTGGACCGGCGCGAGGGCGCCGTGCTGGTGCCGGAGCAGAGCGTCGTGCTGCGGCCGGCCGGCAAGGTCGTCTATGCGGTGGCGGACGGCAAGGCGGTGCAGCATGTCGTCGAGGTCGGCGCCAAGCGCGCCGGCATGGTGGAAATCCGCAAGGGCCTGCCGGCGGGAACGACGGTTGCCCTCGATGGCGCCGGCTTTCTTGCCAACAATGCCGCAGTCACCGTCAAGGAAACGGAAAAGCCGGCAAAAAGTCAGCCTGCGCAAGACGGCGCACCGGCGCAGGCCGCTGCGGCCGAAACGAAGCGATGACCCTGCCCGAACTTTCCATCAAGCGCCACGTGCTGGCCTGGATGCTCAGCGGCGTGCTGGTACTGTTCGGCATCATCAGCTATCAGCGCATCGGCATGGACCGGCTGCCCTACATCGAATTTCCGGTCGTCTCCATCACCACCACGCTGAAGGGCGCCAACCCGGACATCGTCGACTCCAGCATAACCAACGTCATCGAAAGCTCGGTCAACAGCGTGCCGGGGATCGAGCACATCCAGTCCACCTCCTCGCCCGGCGTTTCGATCGTGAACATCACCTTCGGACTCGAGAAAAACGTGGACGTCGCCTTCAACGAGGTGCAGTCGAAGGTCAATCAGGCCCAGCGCCGCCTGCCCGACCAGGCCGACCCGCCCATCGTCGCCAAGGTGGAGACCAATGCCTCTCCGATCATCTGGATGGCGCTCAGCGGTGATCGCACCCAGCAGCAACTCAACCAGTACGCCCTGAACGTCATCAAGAAAAAACTCGAGACCATCGACGGCGTCGGCGAAGTGCGGCTTGGCGGGCGGCGCGACCGCACCATCCGCGTCAATCTGCTGCCCGACCGCATGGCCGCCTTCGGCATCGCGGCGCAGGACATCCAGACCGCCTTCGCCCGGGAACACATCCAGCTCGCCGGCGGCTTCGTCGTCGGCAAGACCACCGAGAGCCTGGTCAAGCTCGACCTGGAATTCCACCATCTCGACGACCTGGCGCTGATGATCGTCGGCTACCGGGATCAGGCGCCGATCCGCCTGAAAGACGTGGCCGAACTGGAAGACGGGCTGACCGACTATCGCCAGCTCGCCCGCTTCAACGGCGAAATGACCGTCGGCCTGGGCGCGGTCAAGGTGGCCAACGCCAACACCGTCGCCATCGTCGAGCGCATCCAGGAGAAGCTGGCACGGGAGATCGAACCGCAGATGCCGCCCGGCATGAAACTGAACATCGTCTCCAACGATGCGGTCTTCATTCTCGAAATCGTCAACTCGCTCAAGGAGCATCTGATTGCCGGCACGCTGCTCGCCGCGCTCGTGGTGTGGTTCTTCCTGCGCTCGCTGCGTTCCACGCTGATCATCGCCCTGGCGATTCCCGTTTCCCTGATGGGCGCCATTGCCGTCATCTACTTCTTCGGCTACACGCTCAACTCGCTCACCATGCTGGCGCTGCTGCTGCTGATCGGCGTGGTGGTGGATGACGCCATCGTCGTGCTGGAAAACATCTTTCGCCATCGCGAGGAGCTCGATCCCGAGCCGGTGTCCGCCGCCGTCAATGGCGCCAACGAGGTGGTCTTCGCCGTCATTGCCGCAACCTTGTCGCTGGTATCGATCTTCGCACCGGTGATTTTCCTCTCCGGCATCATCGGCCAGTTCTTTCGCTCGTTTGCCGTCGTCGTCACCTTCGGCGTCCTGGTTTCCCTGTTCGTCTCGATGACCCTGACGCCGATGCTCTGCTCGCGCTATCTCCGCGTCGAGAAGCAGCACGGCCGCCTCTACCATCTGCTCGACGGCATTCTGGGCGGCCTCGACCGCCTGTATGTTCGCCTGCTCGAGCGCGCCCTCACGCACCGTTGGCAGGTTGTCGCGCTGACCGTGCTGATTGTGCTGGGCAGCAGCTTTTTCTTCATGAATATCGGCAAGACGTTCTCGCCGGAAGAGGACGAAGGACGTTTCCGCATCTCCCTGCGCACGCCCCTGGGTTCGAATATCGACTACACCGACAGCCGCCTGCGCGAAGTCGAGGCGATCCTCGCCCGTCATCCGGAAGTCCGTACCGAGTTTTCGCTCATCGGTCTCGGCACGGCCGGCCAGGTCAACCAGGGCACGGTGGTCGTGCGCATGGCGCCGCGCGAGCAGCGCAAGCGCAGCCAGCAGGAAGTCGTCGCGGCCGTGCGCAAGGAACTGGCGCAGATTCCCGGAGTGCGCGCCTTCGCCGCCCCTTTTGCCATCATCGGCGGCCAGCGCGGCGAGCCGCTGCAGTTCGTGCTGGTCGGCGACAACATGGAGGAAGTCGGCCGCCTGACTCAGGAACTGCAGCAGAAATTTGCCACGCTTCCCGCCATCGGCCGGGTGGACAGCGACATCCAGCTCAATCTGCCCCAGCTCGTCTTCAGGCCGGACCGGCTGCGCATTGCCAATGCCAATCTCACCTCGGCCGACGTGGCGCTGGCGGTCAACATGCTGACGGGCGGCATCGACATCGCGAAGTTCAATGACGAGCCGGGCGATGGCGAGCGCTACGACATCCGCGTCAAGGGCAAGGAGGGCGCCTTCACCGAGCCGGCCGACCTGGCGAAAATCTTCATTCGCAGCAAGGACGGCAAGATGGTGCGGCTCGATTCGGTCGCCCATTTCGACGAGAAGCTCGGGCCGGCCGTGATCGGCCGCTTCGACCTGCGCTATGCCGCCACCTTCTATGCCACGCCCAGCATCCCGCTGGGGGATGCCGTCGATATCGTGCATCAGGCCGCCGCGGAAATCCTGCCCGCCGGCTATCAGATCAAGATGATCGGCGAGGCCGAGGAATTCGGCAAGACGATGAAGTACATGGTTTTTACATTCGCCCTCGCCATCGTCCTGCTCTACATGGTGCTGGCGAGCCAGTTCAACTCCTTCCTGCAGCCGGCCATCGTCATGCTGGCACAGCCGCTGGCCGTCGTCGGTGGCGTTGCTGCGCTCTGGCTGTTCAGCCAGTCCCTCAACATCTATTCGATGATCGGACTGGTCCTGCTGGTCGGGCTGGTGGCGAAAAATTCCATCCTGCTCGTCGACCTGACGAATCAGCGCCGCGAGCAGGGCATGGCCGTGGATGCGGCGCTGCGCAATGCCTGCCCGATCCGCATGCGGCCGGTGCTGATGACCTCGGCGACCATCATCCTGGCCCTCTTTCCGGCCGCGCTCGGTCTTGGCGCCGGCGCCGAGACCAACCAGCCGCTGTCGATCGCCGTCATCGGCGGCATGGTCTCCTCGACGCTGCTGACGCTGGTGGTGGTGCCGGCGGTGTACTCTCTGGTCGAATCGCGCAGCGCCCGGCGCTGAGGCGGCGGCCGTCTCCCGCCGCCTTTCCCGGGGAAAGCGGTGGCGGCGGTTCGATCGCAGCGAAGCTTCTACCTGGCCGGATCGGTGACGAAGCCGATGCGCACGAGGCCGGCGCGGGCCGCCTTGCTCATCACCTGCGCGACGCGCTCATAGGGCACCTGCCGGTCGGCGCGGATGTGCAGCTCGGGCTGCGGCGCCTGCATGGCCGCCGCCGAGAAGTGCGATTCGAGTTCTGCCAGCGACACCACTGCGCCGTTCCAGTAGAGGCTGCCGTCCTCGCGGATGCCGAGCTGGACATGCTCCGGCCGCGTCAGGTTCGGGCTGCTCGAGGCCTTCGGCAGGTCGATCTTCACCGAGTGGGTGAGCAGCGGCGCGGTGACGATGAAGATCACCAGCAGCACCAGCATGACGTCCACCAGGGGCACGACGTTGATCTCCGCCATCGGCGCCTGGCGGGACTTTTCGTTGAAGCTTCCGATTGCCATGGCGGCCGCTCAACGCGCTGCCGCCACGCGCGGCGGGTGCGCCTCGCCGGCCGAACTGTTGGCCTTGGCGCCGACCGTCGCCAGCGTGTAGAGATCATGGGCGAAGGCGTCGAGCCTCGCCAGCCAGATGCGGTTGCGCCGGTTGAAGGCGTTGTAGGCGAGCACCGCCGGGATCGCCACGGCGAGGCCCAGCGCCGTCATGATCAGCGCCTCGCCGACCGGGCCGGCCACCTTGTCGAGCGTGCCCTGCCCGCTCATGCCGATCTGCACCAGGGCGTGGTAGATGCCCCACACCGTGCCGAACAGGCCGACGTAGGGCGCCGCCGAGCCGGCCGAGGCCATCAGCGTCAGGCCGTGCTCGACGCGCGCCGCCTCCTGATCGATGCCGTTGCGCAGCACGCGCGTGAGGAATTCGCCCGGCCCGCCGGCGGCGGCGAGCCGCTGCAGGCCCTGCTGGCTGCCGTCGTCGGCCGCGCCCAGCGCCTGCTGCGCCAGTTCGGCGAAGGCGTTGTCGCCCGGCGGCCGCTGCAGCATGGCCCGCACCTCCTCGAGCGAAGCGGCGTTCCAGAACTGGCGCAGGAAGGCCGTTGCGCGGCGGCCGGCGAGCAGGTTCTCCAGCCCCTTGGCGAGGATCAGGTACCAGCTCGCCACCGAGAGGGCGAGCAGCAGGAGCAGCACGATGCGGCCGACCGCATCGCTTTGCGCGAGGAAATGGGCGAATCCCAGGCTGTCGTTCATGGCGCTTCCTTCATGGAAAAGTCGGTCTCCGCGACACGGCGTTGCGCATCATTGCAAAACGAATTCGAAAGGCTGCAGGGCCGTCGCGCGTGCCGGGCGGCCATCGCGCTGCGCCGGCGTGCAGCGCCAGCGCCGCACCGCCGCCAGCGCCGCCTCGTCGAGTCGCGCGAAGCCGCTCGACGTGGCGACTTGCGCCGCGCCGACCGCGCCCTGCTCGTCGAGCTCGACACGCAGCACCACCTTGCCCTCTTCGCCGAGGCGCCTGGACAGCGGCGGATAGGCCGGCGCGCTGCGCTCGGGGCAGGACACCGCCAGATCGCCGCCAAGCGCGACCGGCCCGGCCGGCCGTGCCGGCGGTGCCTCGACGGCCGGCGCCTCGGCGGCCAATTGCCGCGGCCTTTCCGCCGGACGGGGCTTTTCCAGCCGGGCCGGCCCCGGCGTCGCCCGCGGTGGTGGCGGCGGCGGGGTGGCGATCGTCCCGACGAACAGCGTCACCACCTCGTCCGGCACCACCAGGATGCGGTAGTCCCACAACGCGTGGAGTGCGGCCACGTGCAGGGCTACGACGGCGATGATGCCGGTGATGCGTTCAGGCCCGGTCCGGCGCGGCTTCGGCACGTCGCTTGCTCAGTGATCGATGCGCAGTTCGGCGTGCAGGGCGCGCTGCGTGAACGGAGGCGGCCCGACGAAGTATCTGGCGTTGCTCATGTCGATGCCG
>JBDHRL010000188.1:0-2681 GCA_039807535.1 Rhodocyclaceae bacterium | reverse complement strand
TTCGCGATCCGGCCGGCGGACTACGCGCGGCCCAACGGCGGCATCGTCTTCCCCAACCCGAACGCGCCGACCGGCCGCGCCCTGTCGCTGGCCGGGATCGAGCAGATGCTCGCCGCGAACCCGGATTCGGTGGTGGTGGTGGATGAAGCCTATATCGATTTCGGCGGCGAATCGGCGATTCCGCTGGTGGCGAAATATCCCAACCTGCTGGTGGTGCAGACCCTGTCCAAGTCGCGCTCCCTGGCCGGATTGCGCGTTGGCTTCGCCGTCGGTCATGAAGACCTGATCGAGGCCCTGGAGCGGGTGAAGAACAGCTTCAACTCCTACCCCCTCGACCGCCTCGCCATCGCCGGCGCCGTGGCGGCGATGGAAGACCGCGACCACTTCGAGCAGACGCGCCAGGCCGTCATCCGCAGCCGCGAGGCATTGGTGCAGGAGCTGGCCGCGCTCGGCTTCGACGTGCTGCCCTCCGCCGCCAACTTCATCTTCGCCCGCCACCCGCAGCGCGACGCGGGCGAACTCGCCGCCGCCCTGCGGGCGCGCAGCATCATCGTCCGTCACTTCCGCCAGCCGCGCATCGAACAGTTCCTGCGCATCACGGTCGGCACGGACGCGCAGTGCCAGGCGCTGGTCAGCGCGTTGCGGGAAATTCTCGGCTAGACATCGCCGTATCACGCAGACTGACTTTTCCAGACGGCCGCGCGGCAGCAAAAAAGGTGTTCCGCCGAAGTCGAGTGGTGGCGATCCGTCAGCGCTTCTGCTTGGCCTTTGTCTCGGCGATGAGGTGTTCAGTTCGCGCCTGAATCGCATTCACCTCAGCGTTAATGGCCGCCATGGTCTGCACAGAGCGGGCCAATGGCGAGGCTGCCGCCGATTTCGCGGCCGCCGCCGCGGCGGCGCGCCCGGCGGGGATGTCCGGGCCTGCTGTCCGAGCGCAGCGAGTTTGCAGGCCCGGCCGGCGGGCGTGACGACGCAAGGGCACCCGCAGGGCGGCCGCGCATGAGGCGGCAGCCTCGCCCTTGGCCCGCAGGCGGCGAATATGGAAAGGATTTAAGCGGCGGCCAACTTGAAATTGATCGTCTTGCCGAGCGCCGCCGCGGCGCTCGCCAGCGTGGTCAGGGTCAGGCTGGTGTCTTCCTCGTCGAGCAGGCGATTCAAGGCGGCGCGACTGGTTTGCATGCGCTTCGCCAGTTCGGTTTTCGTGATTTTCTGGTGCTTCATCTCCTCGGCGATCTGCCAGGCGATCACCCGCTTGATCGCGACGGCAGTAGCGTCCTCGAGCATCGCCTGCTCCTTGAGGAAGTCGTCGAAACTGCTGCCGATGTTCTTCTTGCCCATGTTCATCTCCGTCTCAACTGTTTCAAGCGATCTCTGGCCAGGTCGAGATCGGGCTTCGGGGTCGCCTGCTGCTTCTTGATGAATCCATGCAGGAGCACCATCGTTTGTCCTTCCAGCGCGAACAGGACGCGGGCGATGCGGTTGTCCAGCCTGATGCGCACTTCCCAGAGGTCGCCGGTCAGGTGATCGACCAGCGGCATGCCGAGCGGCCAGCCGAATTGCACCGTCTTGACGTCCTCGCCGATGGTCTTGCGCTCGGCGGCCGGCAACTCCTTCAGCCAATCCCGCACGGGCTCCGCGCCGGCGTCGGTTCGGAAGAAGCGCACTTCCAGCACGGGTTTCATGGACACATTGTACCAATATTGGTACGCGTGCGCAAGCCTCCGGGAAAGGCGGAATCAGTCTTTCTTCAAACGCAGTTCCGCCGCCCGCGCGTGGGCCTGCAGGCCCTCGCCGTGGGCGAGTGTGGAGGCGATGCGGCCGAGCTTGTCCGCGCCCTCCGCCGACACCTCGATGATCGAGGTGCGCTTCTGGAAGTCGTAGACGCCGAGCGGCGAGGAGAAGCGCGCGCTGCGCGAGGTCGGCAGCACGTGGTTGGGCCCGGCGCAGTAGTCGCCGAGCGATTCCGAGGTGTAGCGGCCGACGAAGATGGCGCCGGCGTGGCGGATGCGGTCGACCAGCGCATTGGGGTCGGCCACGGACAGCTCCAGGTGCTCCGGCGCGATGCGGTTGGCAATGGCGCAGGCCTCCTCCAGGTCGCGCACCTCGATCAGTGCGCCGCGTCCGGCGAGGGAGGCGGCGATCACGTCCTTGCGCGGCATCTCCGGCAGCAGGCGGGCGAGGCTGTGCGCCACGGCGTCGATGAAGCGCAGGTCCGGGCAGAGCAGGATCGATTGCGCCAGCTCGTCGTGCTCGGCCTGGGCGAAGAGGTCCATCGCCACCCAGTCGGGGTCGGTCGAGCCGTCGGCAATGATGAGCACCTCGGAGGGGCCGGCCACCATGTCGATGCCGACCACGCCGAACACGCGCCGCTTGGCGGCGGCGACATAGGCGTTGCCGGGCCCGACGATCTTGTCGACCTGCGGGATGGTCTGCGTGCCGTAGGCCAGCGCGCCCACCGCCTGCGCGCCGCCGAGGGTGAACACGCGGTCGACGCCGGCCAGCGCGGCGGCGGCCAGCACCAGGGCGTTCCGCTCGCCGCGCGGCGTCGGCACCGTCATGATCAGCTCGCCGACGCCGGCCACCTTGGCGGGAATCGCGTTCATCAGCACCGAGCTGGGATAAGCCGCCTTGCCGCCCGGCACGTAGAGGCCGACGCGGTCGAGCGGCGTCACCTTCTGGCC
>JBDHRL010000187.1:0-2690 GCA_039807535.1 Rhodocyclaceae bacterium | reverse complement strand
GTCGGAGGCGCGCCGCGACGAGGTCATCGCCCGCATCCGCGATGCCTGCGCGCAAGGCCGCCAGGCCTACTGGGTGTGCCCCTTGATCGAGGAGAGCGAGAAGCTGCAATTGCAGACGGCCGTCGACACCTTCGAGCGGCTGCGCGCCGAGCTGCCGGAAGTGAACGTCGGCCTCGTGCACGGCCGCCTCAAGGGCGAGGAGAAGGCCGCCGTGATGGGCGACTTCGGCGCGGGGCGCGTGCAGCTCCTCGTCGCCACCACGGTGATCGAGGTCGGCGTCGACGTCGCCAACGCCTCGCTGATGGTCATCGAGCACGCCGAGCGCTTCGGCCTGTCGCAGCTGCACCAGCTGCGCGGCCGCGTCGGCCGCGGCGCCGACGATTCGGTGTGCATCCTGCTCTATGCCCACCCCTTAAGCGAGACGGCGCGTGCGCGCCTGAAGGTCATCTTCGAGAACAGCGACGGCTTCGAGATCGCCCGCCAGGACCTGCACCTGCGCGGCCCCGGCGAATTCCTCGGCAGCCGCCAGAGCGGCGTGCCGCTGCTGCGCTACGCCGACCTCGAGGCCGACGCCGGCCTGCTCGACACTGCACGCGAGGCGGCGGAGCGGCTGCTGAAGGACCATCCCGATGCCGCCGACCGGCATGTCGAGCGCTGGCTGGGCGGCAGAAGGGAACTGCTCAAGGTCTGAGCGCCGTCCTGCAGGGACTGACTTTTCCGCGCAGGCCGCGCTTACAGAACTTCGTCGGACCGGTTCTGCCGGCGCTCCAGGGTATTGCGAGAGACGGTGTAGCAGTGCAGGCTGCTCGGCATGAACTCGACCGTCACGCCATTCATCTCCTTGAGCCCGCTCCTGGAAAGTGTCGTCACGAGCGGTGTGCGGCGCAATGCGTGTTTCCTGGAGAATTCCAGCAGGCCCTTGATCGCTTTGGGATCGTCGAACGGCTGATCCGACCATTTCACCTCGACGGCAAAACGCGGCCGCTGCTGCGGGTCGAGGCTGACGAGATCCACTTCCCCGCTGCGCCAGCGCGAGTAATAGAGCGAGTCGACGAAGGCCGCGTTGTGCAGCCACTGGCTGAACACCGCCGATTCGACCAGATGGCCCATGGCCTCGTGGTGTGCGTCGACCGGCCCGAAGAGGGCCGCGCGCATGGTGGGGTTGGTCAGGTAGACCTTGAACGTGGCCATGCGCTTGAAGTGGGCCGCGTCCTGGTCCACGCGGCGTATGCGCCGGATAAGGAAGGCTGCTTCGAGGTACTCGAGATACTTGACGAGCGTGTTCTTGGCGACATGCGAGGTCTGGGAGAGATCCTCGATGCTCAGTTCCTGCCCCGTGTTGTAGGCGAGCGTGTTGAACAGGCCGTTCAGTTCCTGGATGTCGGTGATGCCGTAGAGGATGGGCAGGTCCCGCAGCAGCACCTTGTCGATGATGTCGCTCTTGATGAAGCGGCGCGGATTGCGGCGCACCGCTTCGGAAAATACCGCCTCCGGATAGCCGCCGAAATTCAGATAGTCGATGAAGGCTTCGTTGAGGCCGTGGATGTCTATGGCGATAAAACGCAGCACGCCTCGCTCCTCGCCGGCGGCGCGGATCAGCGCCGATTCCCGGTCGATGAAGCGCAGGTATTCGGCGAAGGTCAGGGGTGGCAGCACGAATTCCGTGAAGCGCCCCGCCCCGGATTCCGCACTCTTCGTTTTCAGCGCGGCGGCCGCCGATCCCGTCGCCACGAAGCGGATGCCGCGGTAGGAGTCGACGAGCGACTTCAAGTGCACTTCCCAGCCCTTCAGATACTGGATTTCATCGAAGAACACGAACAGGCGCGTGCCTTCGGGGCGGTGGAACAGGCGCCGGAAGCGGTCCACCAGGGCGTCCAGCGACAGGCCGGTGTAGAGCGGCGTCTCCAGCGACACGTAGAGGATGTCCCGGCCGCTCACGCCGCCGCGATCCATCATTTCCTGGATCGTGTGATAGACGAGAATCGTCTTGCCCACCCGCCGCGGGCCGAGCAGCACGACGGCCCGATTGACTTCCGTGCCGTGCGCGAGATGAAGAAAGTCGCCCAGATAGGCACGCCTGGGAAAGGCCTGGAAGTCGGCATCGATGCCGCCCCCGGACTGCCACCAGGGGTTGTCTAGTCGCAGGCGACTTTCTATTTCCTTTTCAGATACTTGCAGCATTATGGGAAACGGGGTCAGAGGATGGATGCAAGAATACAGCAAATAAGATCATTCTTGTGATCTTGTTTGTAAAAGTGATGTTTTGTTCATTTATATCAGTGTATTAATCCAGCACGGGGAAGCTCGGCTGATCGCCGTCCTGCGCAGACTAATGGGATGGCCGCCCCCTTCTGAAACGGCATCGATGTGCCAAAGTGGAGTTGTGACACAACCACTTGAACGAAAGGGGCGGGCGGTGTTGAAGAAGCAGCTCAAGCGGGCACAGATGCCACCGTTCTTTGCCAACCTGCCCCCGTGCAAGATCGGTCTGGAAGTCTGCGGCAGCGCCCACTACTGGGCGAGGAAGCTGCAGGCGTTGGGCCACACGGTCGCCAAAAGTCAGTCTCCGCGGGACGGCGCTCAGGCCCGTCGTTGCGCCGGTGTAAAATTCGCCCCATGTCCGAACTCACCCTGCGCCAGCGCCTCGACGCCTACGAACGCCTGATGCGGCTCGACAAGCCGATCGGCAC
>JBDHRL010000059.1:0-17277 GCA_039807535.1 Rhodocyclaceae bacterium | reverse complement strand
AACGAGCACGCCGAGGCGCTCTACCTGACCTCGAGCTTCGTCTTCGACAATGCCGCCCAGGCGGCGGCGCGCTTCTCGGGGGAGGAAGCCGGCTTCGTCTATGGCCGCTTCTCCAATCCCACCGTGAGCATGCTGCAGGAGCGCCTGGCGGCGCTGGAAGGCGGCGAGGCCTGCATCGCCACGGCGAGCGGCATGGCGGCCATCCTGTCGACCGTGATGGCCCTGATGAAGTCGGGCGAGCACATCGTCGCCTCCCGGGGCATCTTCGGCGCGACGCAGCAGCTGTTCGGCGGCATCCTGCCGAAGTTCGGCGTCGAGACCACCTTCGTCGCTTCCAGCGATCCTGCGGCCTTCAGGGCGGCGCTCAGACCGCAGACGAAACTCGTCTTCATCGAGACGCCGTCGAATCCGCTTACCGAGGTATTCGCCATCGCCGCGCTGGCGGAAGTCGCCCATGCCGGCGGCGCGCTGCTCGCGGTGGACAACTGCTTCTGTTCGCCGGCACTGCAGCGTCCGCTCGACCTGGGTGCCGATCTGGCGATCCATTCCGCCACAAAGTACCTCGACGGGCAGGGCCGCGTGCTGGGGGGGGCCGTCGTCGGCCGCAAGGCGCTCACCGAAGAAGTGTTCAAGTTCCTGCGCACGGCAGGCCCCTCGATTTCTCCCTTCAACGCCTGGGTGATCCTGAAGGGTCTGGAGACGCTGCGCATCCGCATGGAGGCGCAATCCGCGGCGGCGCTTGAACTCGCGCGCTGGCTGGAAGCGCAGCCGCAGGTGGCACGCGTGTACTACCCGGGACTGCCTTCGCACCCGCAGCACGCATTGGCGATGCGCCAGCAGAAATCAGGCGGGGCCATTGTCTCCTTCGAGGTGAGGGGCGGCCGCACGGAAGCCTGGAAAGTGGTGGACGCGACGCGCCTGATCTCGATCACGGCGAATCTCGGCGACACCAAGAGCACCATCACCCATCCGGCGAGCACGACCCACGGACGCATCAGCGCCGAGGCGCGCGCCGCCGCGGGGATACAGGAAAGCCTGCTGCGCGTGGCCGTCGGCCTCGAATCCGTGGCGGACCTCCGGGCCGATCTGGCGCGGGGGCTGGCGCTGATTTAGGCCGCGGCAGCCGGCCAGCTCAGCAGCCGGCATCCGGCCGCATCGCAGGCGAGATAGCCGCCATTCCCGTACCAGTCCGGCAGCACCCAGCGTTCGCAGGCACGGCCATCGATCTCCAGCCGGTGGTGGGCGGGGCGATGCGTGTGGCCGTGGATGAGCCGGGTGCAGCGGTGAAAAGTCAGTGTCTGCAGGACGGCGGCCGGATTCACGTCCATGACCTCCATTGGCTTGGTGCGCTTCTGCGCCTCGCTTTCGCGGCGCAGGGCCTCGATCTGCGCCTTGCGCTGGGCCAGCGGCAGGGCGAGGAAGGCCTGCCGCCATTCGGGCGAGCGCACCTCGCTGCGGAAGGCCTGGTAGGCGCCGTCGTCGGTGCACAGCGTGTCGCCGTGCATGAGCAGGGTGGTCGTGCCGGCGACCTCGATCAGCGCCGGATCGGGCAACAGTTTCAATCCCGCGGCACGGGCAAAGGTTTCGCCCGCGAGAAAATCGCGATTGCCCGCCATGAAGCAAATCGGGACGCCGGATGCGGACAGCTTCTGCAGGGAGGCACAGACGCCGGCATTGAAGGCATCGCCGAGGTCATCATCGCCGGCCCAGTATTCGAACAGGTCGCCGAGGATGTAGAGCGCTTCGGCCCCGCGCGCCGGGCCGTCCAGGAAATCAAGGAAGAGCCGGCCGATCAGCGGCCGGCTCGGGCAGAGATGGAGGTCGGAGATGAACAGGGTCGCCATCGCCGCCCCCGCCGATGTCAGGCGACCTCGGCCTTCTCGATGATCACGTCCTCGACCGGCACGTCCTGGTGGAAGCCCTTGCTGCCGGTTTTGACACCCTTGATCTTGTCGATGACATCCATGCCTTCGACCACCTTGCCGAAGACGCAGTAGCCCCAGCCCTGGCCGCTCGGCGCGGTGTGGTTGAGGAAGGCGTTGTCCTTGGCGTTGATGAAGAACTGCGCGGTGGCCGAATGCGGGTCGCCGGTACGCGCCATGGCAATGGTGTAGCGGTCGTTTTTCAGGCCGTTGGCGGCTTCATTCTGGATCGGCGCGTTGGTCGGCTTCTGGCTCATGCCCGGCTCGAAGCCGCCGCCCTGGATCATGAAGCCGTCGATGACGCGGTGGAAGATCGTGTTGTCGTAGTGGCCGGCCTCGACGTAGGCAAGGAAGTTCTTCACCGTCTCGGGTGCCTTGGCGGCGTCCAGGTCGAGGACGATGGTGCCGAAATTGGTGTGCAGCTTGATCATGGGATTCAATTCTCCTGTTACTTGGCGGGCTTGGCGTCGAGCAGCCGGACGGATTCGATCACGACGGGCTCGACCGGTACGTTCTGGTGGAATCCGGCGTTGCCGGTCTTTACTTTTGCGATTTTTTGCACGACGTCGAAGCCCTGCGTGACCTTGCCGAACACCGCATAGCCCCAACCGTCGCGCGACGGATAGTCGAGCGGGCTGTTGTCCACGAGGTTGATGAAGAACTGCGCCGAGGCGGAATGCGGATCCTGCGTGCGCGCCATGGCCAGCGTGCCGGCAGCGTTCTTCAGGCCGTTCTTCGCTTCGTTCTCGATCGGCGCGCGCGTCGGCTTCTGCTTCATGCCCGGCTCGAAGCCGCCGCCCTGGATCATGAAGCCGTCGATGACGCGGTGGAAGATGGTTCCGTTGTAGAAGCCGTCCCTGACGTACTGCAGGAAATTCTCGACGGACTTCGGCGCCTTGTCGGCGTACAGCTCGATGACGATGAGGCCCTGACGGGTCTTCATCTCGACGAGCGGGTTGGCGGCGGCGGCCGACAGGCTCAACAACAGGCCGGCGGCCAGCGCGAACAGCTTCTTCATTGCGGGGTTCCCTTCAAAAACGTGGCGGACAATGCGGCGACCAACCGTGTCAGTTCAGGCGCCGCCTTCGTAAACAATTTTCCAGGCGCCGTCTTCCTTGATCCAGTACTGGCGCTTCTTCATGGCATTGCTGAGGTTGCTGCTGCGGTAGTCCTGCTCGAAGGTGACGACCACCATTTCCTCCTTGCCGGGATTGCGGAACATGCTGATGTTGGCCGCATTGACCTTGATCCATTGCTTGCCGGCATTGACCTGGCGCTTTTGCGCCGACCATTGCTCGTAATTCTGGCTGCCGGCCTGGAAGCGCTTCGAGTAATGGCTCAGGTATTTCCCGGTGTCGAGGCTTTCCCAGTCGCTGCGCCATTCCTCGATGCTGCGGGAGAGGGCGGTGCGCTCGGCCTGCCAGTCGTCGAGCGAGAGCCACTCGATGCTGTTGGAGATGATGACCGGAGTGGTGCCGATCTGCAGGTTCTTTGCCAGATCGTCGAGGTCCTGGTTGGCCAGGACGACGCAGCCGTCGGAGGCCTTGGGCGGCCGCGAGAAGGTGTCGGAAGGCGTGCCGTGCAGCCAGATCCCGTGGCCGTTGCGGCCCTGGCGCTTGTCCCACTCGTTCGGGTAGTTGATCGGATAAGCGCCGTTGCCGTAGAAGTCGGTGAGCTTCTGGCGGGGCAGGCTTGCCGTGACGTGATAGACGCCGACGGGCGTTTTCTTGTCCCCCTCGCGCGCCTTCTCGGTGCCGGCCTTGCCATGCGAGATATAGTAGTCGGCGACGAAGCGCGGTTTGCCGTCTTCGTTGCGGTAGAGGTAGAGGCGCGCCTTCTGCGTGTCGACCACGACCGCATATTTTTGCTCCGCCTGCATTTGCAGCAGATAGCGCGGCACATAATCGGTCGGCGGCTTGTCGCGGTACGCCTGCAGGCGGGCAATCGCTTCCTCGCGCAGATCGGCCAGCTTGTCCTGGGGGGCGTTGGCAGCGTCCCCCAGCGTCTTGATGGGCCGGGAACGGGCCAGCAGCAGGTCGCCCTTGATGAGATAGCCCAGCCGAAAGTTGGGATAGGCCTTGAGCAGCCTTTCGGTCTGCGCCAGCGCGGCATCGAGGCGGTTTTGTTCGATATGGACAAATACCTCTGCCAGCATCGGCTCGGCGTCCATGCCGGGGCGGCTTCGTTCGGGGGAGGCGAGGGCAGTCCCTGCGGCAGCCAGACACAGTGCCGCGAGGAAGCGCCGGAAGTGAGGCCCCTTCGACATCAGTTGGCAACCCGCTCCTGCTGGATCTGCCAGGTTCCGTTGCGCTGGACCAGTACCATGGTCTTGTTGGCGGCGGTCTTGAGCTTGCCAGACTTGTAATACTGGCGGAATTTCGCCGTGGCGCGATCACCCTCCATCGTGACCTGGATGTTTTCGACAGTGACCTGGATCGGCTCGGGCTTGTTGATGCGGCGTGCCCGCTCGGCTTCCCAGGCACTGCGCGGCTCGCCGCCGGGCGTCTGGAAATCGCTGGCGTAGGAAGCAAGGTAGGCCTTGACATCCTTGCGCGACCACGCCGAAGCCCAGTCGTGGACGGCCTTGTCCACATCGGATCTGCCGCCGGCGGCCGGCCTGGCTTCGCTTGCCGGGGATGGCTTCGATTCGGTTGCGGGTATCGGTTCGGTCTTGGCGACGGGCACCGGCTCGGATTTTGCGGCCGGCGCGGCTCCCGTTTGGGATGCCGCCGTCTGGGCCTTGCCTGCCGGTACCGGGTTGCGCGAAGCCAGCGTCGCCGGGCGGGGCGATACGCTCATCAGGTCCCGGATCAGGGCCAGCTTGGTTTGCGCGCTGGCATTCGATGAGTCGATCTGCAAGGCCTTGTCGTAGGCCTGGCTGGCCATGCGGGCGTAGATGTCGCCGAGGTTTTCGTGTGCCGTGGCGTATGAGGGATGGGTGCGGATGGCCATCTCCAGCGCATTCTTGGCTTTTTCGAACTGACGTTGCTGGGCATAGAGCACGGCAAGGTTGTTGTAGGGCTCCGGCAACTCCGGGTAGTCCTCGGTCAGCTTGGTGAAGACGACGATGGCGTCGTTGTGGCGGTTCATTTCCGTCAGAATCAGGCCCTTCATGAAGCGCGCCTGTGCATCCTTCGGCTTGACGGCCAGCACCTGATCGGTTTTCTCCAGAGCCGGGCCGAGTTGCCCCTGTTTCATGAGACGGCTGGCTTCCTGCAGGGTGTCGTCGGCGCGGACAGCGGCAGGCGCAAGCGTGAGCATGCCGGCGCACAGCAGTGCGGCAACGGAATGCGGGAGGACGAAAAAGCGGCGTAAGGTCATTGTGTTATACTTTTCAGCCATAGGCGTTTGAATAATTTGACATTCTAACAAGAACGGCGGCAGATCAACAATAATCGCCGTTTCCCGGCCGGTTCGCCGTTTTCCAGAGCTTTCTACCCCCGATGTTGAAAATCCACAATACCCTGCTGCGCGACAAGCAGGTGTTTGCGCCGATCGAACCCGGCCTCGTCCGCATGTATGTCTGCGGCATGACTGTCTACGATTATTGCCACCTTGGCCATGCCCGCGTGCTGGTGGTGTTCGACATGGTGGCGCGCTGGCTAAGAGCCTCCGGCTACCGGGTAATCTATGTGCGCAACATCACCGACATCGACGACAAGATCATCCGTCGCGCCCAGGACAACGGCGAAACCATCCAGGCACTGACCGACCGCTACATCGCCTACATGCACGAGGACGCGGAGGCGCTCGGTGTCCTCAAGCCCGATCACGAGCCGCGTGCCACCCAGTATGTTGCGGCCATGCAGCGGCTGATCGCCGCCCTGCAGAAGAACGGCTATGCCTATGTCGCAGCCAACCGCGACGTCTGCTACAGCGTGCGCAAGTTCGAGGGCTACGGCAGGCTGTCGGGCAAGTCGCTGGAGGACTTGCGCGCCGGAGAGCGCGTCGAGGTCATGGAAGGCAAGCACGATCCGCTCGACTTCGTGCTGTGGAAGCACGCCAAGGCGGGCGAGCCCGAAGAGGCGAAATGGAACTCACCCTGGGGCAGTGGCCGGCCCGGCTGGCACATCGAATGCTCTGCCATGAGCTCCGAACTGCTCGGTCCGCACTTCGACATCCATGGCGGCGGCCAGGACCTGCAGTTCCCCCACCACGAGAACGAGATTGCGCAAAGCGAAGGCGCACACGGCAGCACCTTCGTCAATTACTGGATGCACAACGGCTTCGTGCGGGTGGACGACGAGAAGATGTCGAAGTCGCTCGGCAATTTCTTTACCATCCGCGAGGTGCTGAAGCAGTACGACGCCGAGGCGGTGCGTTTCTTCATCCTGCGCGCCCATTACCGCAGCCCGCTCAACTATTCCGACGCGCATCTCGACGACGCGCGCGGCGCGCTCACCCGACTGTACACCACGCTCAGGAGCGTGGCTCCGGACGGCCAGGCCATCGACTGGAACGAGCCGCATGCGGTGCAATTCCGCGCGGCGATGGACGACGACTTCAACACGCCCGAGGCAATCGCCGTTCTGTTCAAACTGGCCAGCGAGGCGAACCGCAGCCGGTCGGGCCGTGTGGCCGGCCAGCTCAGGGCGCTGGCGGGTGTGCTCGGCCTGCTCGGGCGCGACCCGGTGGCATTTCTGCAGGGGATGCCGACGACTGAAGGGCAGGCGCTTGCCGAAGCGTTCGAAGTCCGCATCGCGGCACGCACTGCCGCGAAGAAGGCCGGGAATTACGCCGAGGCCGACCGCATTCGCGCCGAATTGCTTGCCGAGGGAATCGTACTCGAAGACAGGCCTGGCGGCGCTACCGAATGGCGCCGCGCCTGAGTGGCGATATTACTGAACGAACTGTCCGCTACCGCTCACGATGGAAAGATCGACGAATGCCGAGCCGACGTGTTTCGCCGGAGCGTAGTCGATGACGAAATCCCCGAGGTCCAGGTTGCGCATACTCTCTAGAGCGGCGACAAGCTTCTCCCGCGTCAGGTCCTTTCCGGCTCGCCTGAGCCCTTCTACGAGCACCTTTGCAGCGATATATCCTTCCATCCCGGCGTGGTGCGGCTCCTTCTGACCGGCCTTGGCAAGGGCCTCCCGATATTGGCGCACTACCGCGTACTTGCTGCTCCACGGCGAAGGCACGACCTGGGCAATGACCATGCCGGTGGCGTCGCCCTTCAATTCCCTGCGCAGATCGGCTGCGCTGACCACCGATAGTCCGAAGAACTGCGGATGCTGCCCGGTTTTTAGATATTCACGGACAAACGCTATGGAAGCCTTGCCGGCCGTTGCCATGAGGATCGCGCCCGGCTTGGCCTGGGCAATGTTTTCTGCCGGTTTTCTGGCATCGAAACTGGTGGTGTCGATCGGGCCGAGGGCGGCTGCTTTGAGTTTGAATTTGGCGAGGGCTTCTTCCGCGCTTTTCATGCCCGCCTTGCCGAAGTTGTCGTCCTGATAGGCGATGGCGATGTCCCTGACGCCGACCGTGACCAGTTGTTCGACCATTTTCATCATCTCGTCGCCGTAACTGGCACGCAAATGGAACACCCAGCGGTTGGGCTTGCGCAGGCCATCCGAGCCGGTATAGGGGGCAATGAACGGAATTTGTGCCTTTTCGACCAGCGGGAGAGCGGCCATGGCCGAACCGGTGCCGGCGTATCCAAAGAGCGCAAAGACCTTATCTTCATCGATGAGCTTCTGGGTATTCTGCGCCGTGCGCTTCGGGTCGTAGGCGTCGTCGAGCGTGATCAGGTCCAGCTTGCGGCCATGCACGCCGCCTTTGGCGTTGATCTGGTCGAGATGGATTTTAATGCCTTGTGTGTAGTACACGCCGTTCTCCGCCATCGGACCTGACAGCACGACCGACTGGCCGAGCAGGACGTGGCCTGCCGCAACGCCGTTTTCCGCCCGGGAAGCGGAAGCGCCGAACAGACAAAGAAGTGCAAACGCAAGGAAGCGTCGGGATACCGATTTCATTACCGTCCTCCTGTCTCATTCCGGCCTCTGCCGGGGAGCCGTCCTGTCGGTGGCCTGCTTTCTTATCCGATACTTTTATCGGTTACGTAACACCGTGACATGTATCGACGAATCCACGTTCGTGACACAGAAGTCGTTTTGATATTTTGGGCGTTGTTTTATTTGAGGGCAATTATATACCCCTGGCCGGCGTCCGGACACAAGGCGGCGGCCGGAGGGTCAGCCGCCGAAAAAATCCTTGACCTTGTCCATCCAGGATTTGGCGCGCGGGTTGTGCCGTGAGCCATCCTTGACATTGATGGCTTCCAGTTCGCGCAGCAGTTCCTTCTGGCGCTCGGTGAGACTGACCGGCGTTTCCACCACGACATGGCACATCAGGTCGCCGTGGCCATGGCTGCGCACGCCCTTGATGCCCTTGCCGCGCAGGCGAAACACCTTGCCGCTCTGGGTCTCGGCCGGAATCTTGATCTTGGCCATGCCGTCTAACGTGGGAATTTCGATTTCGCCCCCCAGCGCGGCGACGGTGAAACTGATGGGCATCTCGCAATGCAGATCGTCATGGTCGCGCTGGAAGACGGGATGCGGCTTGATGTGGATCTGCACATAGAGATCGCCGGGCGGCCCGCCGCCGGCGCCATGCTCGCCTTCTCCGGAGAGACGAATGCGATCGCCTTCGTCAACCCCTGCGGGAATTTTCACCGAGAGCGTCTTGTGCTGCTTGACGCGACCGGCGCCATGACAGGTCGGGCACGGATCGGCGATGAAACGGCCGCTGCCATGGCATTTCGGGCAGGTCTGCTGAATCGAGAAGAAGCCCTGCTGCATGCGCACTTGGCCGTGGCCATGGCAGGTGGGACAGGTCGTCGGTTCCGTTCCCTTCTTGGCGCCGCTGCCGCCGCAGCTCTCGCATTGCTCCATGGTCGGTATGCGGATGCGGGTTTCGGTGCCGCGCGCGGCGTTCTCCAGCGATATCTCGAGGTTGTAGCGCAGGTCGGCGCCGCGATACACGCCGCCGCGACCGCCGCCGCGACCGCCGCCGAAGATGTCGCCGAAAATGTCGGAAAAGGCGTCGGCAAAACCGCCCGCGCCGGCGCCGCCGGCGCCGAAGCCGCCCATGCCGGCCTGCGTGTCGACGCCGGCGTGACCGTACTGATCGTAGGCCGCCCGCTTCTGCATATCGGAGAGGATTTCGTAGGCTTCCTTGGCCTCCTTGAAATGCTCCTCTGCCTTGGGGTTGTCCGGGTTGCGGTCCGGATGATGCTTCATGGCCAGCTTGCGGTAGGCCTTCTTGATTTCTTCTTCCGAGGCGTCGCGGTTGACGCCCAGGATCTCGTAGTAATCGCGTTTGCTTGCCATTCTGAAAACCTCACCGCAGAGACGCAGAGGCGCGGCGCGGCGCGGAGAAAACGCATTTGTGCTTCCCTGCGTTTTCTCCGCGCCGCGGCGCCTCTGCGGTCAGGGGATTACTTCCTGTCCTTGACTTCGGTGAACTCCGCATCCACCACGTCGCCATCGTCCTGCTTGCCGCCGGTTTCGCCGACCGGTGCGCCGCCGGCTGCTCCCGCGGCGGCCTGCTGCTCGGCATAGATCTTCTCGCCGAGCTTCTGGCTGGCCTGGGCCAGGGCTGACGTCTTCGCTTCGATGGCCTCCTTGTCGTTGCCCTTGATGGCTTCCTCGGCTTCCTTGATGGCGGCCTCGATCCCGCCCTTCTCTTCACCGTCGATCTTGTCGCCGTAATCGGCGAGGGCCTTTTTCACGGAATGGATCATGGCGTCACAGCCGTTGCGCGCATTCACCAGCTCGTGCAGCTTGCGGTCCTCCTCGGCATGCGCCTCGGCGTCCTGCACCATGCGGTTGATCTCGTCCTCGGTCAGCCCGGAGCTGGCCTGGATCTTGATCTTGTTCTCCTTGCCGGTGGCCTTGTCCTTGGCCGACACATGCAGGATGCCGTTGGCGTCGATGTCGAAAGTGACCTCGATCTGCGGCATGCCGCGCGGCGCGGGCGGAATGTCGGTGAGATTGAACTGGCCGAGGCTCTTGTTGCCCGCGGCCATTTCGCGCTCGCCCTGGAGGACGTGGATGGTCACCGCCGACTGGTTGTCGTCCGCGGTGGAGAACACCTGGCTCTGCTTGGTCGGGATGGTGGTGTTCTTGGTGATGAGTTTGGTCATGACGCCGCCGAGCGTCTCGATGCCCAGCGACAGGGGGGTCACGTCGAGCAGCAGCACGTCCTTGACTTCGCCCTTCAGCACGCCGCCCTGGATGGCCGCGCCGACGGCCACGGCCTCGTCCGGGTTGACGTCCTTCCTCGGCTCCTTGCCGAAGAAGGCCTTCACCGTGTCCTGCACCTTCGGCATGCGCGTCATGCCGCCGACGAGGATCACATCCTCGATGTCGCCGACCTTGACGCCGGCGTCCTTGATGGCGGTGCGACAGGGCTCGATGGTGCGGTTGATCAGGTCCTCGACCAGCGATTCGAGCTTGGCGCGGGTGATCTTCATCGTCAGGTGCTTCGGTCCCGAGGCGTCGGCCGTGATGTAGGGCAGGTTGATCTCGGTCTGCTGCGAGCCGGAGAGCTCGATCTTGGCCTTCTCCGCCGCTTCCTTCAGGCGCTGCAGCGCCAGCACGTCGTTCTTGAGATCGACGCCCTGTTCCTTCTTGAACTCGGTGACGATGTAGTCGATCAGGCGCTGGTCGAAGTCTTCGCCGCCGAGGAAAGTGTCGCCGTTGGTGGACAGCACTTCGAACTGGTGCTCGCCCTCGACTTCGGCGATTTCGATGATGGAGATGTCGAAGGTGCCGCCGCCGAGGTCGTATACCGCGATCTTGCGGTCGCCTTCCTTCTTGTCGAGGCCGAAGGAGATGGCCGCTGCGGTCGGCTCGTTGATGATGCGCTTGACTTCCAGCCCGGCGATCTTGCCGGCGTCCTTGGTGGCCTGGCGCTGGGAGTCATTGAAGTAGGCGGGCACGGTAATGACGGCCTCGGTGACTTCCTCGCCGAGGTAGTCCTCCGCGGTCTTCTTCATCTTGCGCAGCACCTCGGCGGAAACCTGCGGCGGCGCCATCTTCTTGCCGCGCACTTCCACCCAGGCGTCGTTGTTGTCGGCCTTGACGATCTTGAACGGCATCAGGTTGATGTCCTTCTGCACTTCCTTTTCGTCGAAGCGGCGGCCGATCAGGCGCTTCACCGCGAACAGGGTATTCCTGGCGTTGGTGACGGCCTGGCGCTTGGCGGAAGCGCCGGCGAGGATTTCACCATCGTCCGTGTAGGCGACGATGGACGGGGTCGTGCGCGCACCCTCCGAGTTTTCGATGACCTTGGGCTTGCCGCCCTCCATGATGGCCACGCAGGAATTGGTGGTGCCGAGGTCGATGCCGATGATCTTTCCCATGACGGTTCCTTGAATGCGTTGTTAAGCTTGTGTTCGATATGGGGTTTTCCGACGCCTTTTCAAGCGTTCCTGGCCTTCGAGACGATGACCAGCGCCGGCCGGATCACCCGGTCGTTGAGGGCATAGCCTTTCTGCAGGATGGTGACGACATGGTTGGGCTCGCCTTCATTCTCGACGGTGCTGATGGCCTGATGCCGGTGGGGGTCGAATTTTTCACCGACAGGATTGATTTCGGCCAGGCCCGACTTCTCGAAGGCCGCCACGAGCTGTTTCAGGGTCAGCTCGACGCCACCCTGCAGGTTCTCGACCGTGGCATTCTCGGCGGCCATCGCCGCTTCCAGGCTGTCTTTCACCGGCAGCATTTCGACGGCGAACTTTTCGGCGGCGTATTTGTGCGCCTTGGCGACGTCCTCCTGGGCACGGCGGCGCAGGTTTTCGGTTTCCGCCTTGGCGCGCAACCAGGCGTCGTAGTGTTCGGCGGCCTTCAGTTCGGCCGCGCGCAACAACTCTTCCGGGCCGGGCATTTCCTCGATGGGCGCCTCCTGTTTGGCGGAGGCCGCTTCGGCCGGTTCGCTGGTCGGCATGTTCTCAAGGCCGGGCGGGGGCGGAGTCTCCTGCATGCATCTGTCTCCTGTTGGACGTTTTTCGCAGTATTGAGGCGGTTTTGTTCATTTCAAGAGGGGTGGAACAGAAAAACACGGGTGGCGGGTGGCGCCAGGCTTGCCGCCGGTTTTCGGCTGGCCTAGCATGCGCACATGGGCGGGAAGGATCGGATCGAGACGATAGGCCGCTACCGAGTCATTCGGGAACTGGGGCGTGGCGCGACGGCGACGGTGTATCTGGCGGAGGCGCCGGGGCAAACCGAGCCGGTGGCGATCAAGCTGGTGCGTTTCGAGGGCGGCACCGAGAAGGCGCAATGGACGCGCCGGCTGAAGAAGCTGTTCGGCACGGAAGGGGCCATGGCGAAGAGGCTCGACCATCCGAACATCATCCGCATCCACGAAACGGCGATCGAGGAGGACCAGGCCTACATCGTGATGGAATACGTCGCGGGGCTGGAGTTGTCCAGTTTCTGCTCCTTCGAGAAGCTGCTGCCGCTGCACCGCGTCGTCGGCATCGTCTTCAAGTGCTGCCTGGCCCTCGACTACGCCTTCAGGCAGGGCGTCATCCATCGCGACATCAAGCCGGCCAATATCCTCATCGACGACGAGGACAACGTCAAGATCATGGATTTCGGCCTGGCGCTGGATACCGCCAAGAAGAGCGAGACCGACTCGACCTTCATCATGGGGGTCGGCTCGCCGGCCTACATGTCGCCGGAGCAGATCAAGGGCTATCCGCTCAACCAGAAAACCGATCTCTATTCGCTGGGCGTGGTCCTCTTCCACCTGCTCACCGGACGGCTTCCCTTCCGCGCCGCCAATACGGCCCAGCTGGTCTACAAGATCGTCAATGCCGATCCGCCCATGCCGAGCCAGATCAATCCGAACGTGCCCGTGGCGATGGACAACATCATCCGGCGGGCGCTCGAGAAGGATCTTTATTCACGCTATCGCAACGGCGCGGAGATGGCACAGGACCTGTCGGCCGTGCGCTTCCAGGTCGTCGACGACAACTGGGCGGCGCTCGATACCGCGCGCCTGGACAGGCTGAAGAGGCTGGAGTTCTTCCGCGGCTTCGAGGAAGTCGAACTGTGGGAGGTGCTGCGCATCAGCACCTGGCGGGAGATCCCGGCCGACGTCCTGCTCATGCGCGAGGGCGACGAAGAGTCCGGCTTCGGCATCATCGTCGAGGGCGAGGTGGAGGTGTCGGTGGGAGATAATGCCATCTGCCGGCTGAGCGCGGGCGAGGTGGTGGGCGAAATGGCCTACCTCAATCAGGACGAGCCGCTCCGCTCCGCGTCGATCGTCACGCTGACGCCAATCGTATACCTGGACGTGAACAACTCGGCGCTGGCGCTGGCGACTGAAGAGTGTTTTCAGTGTTTCCAGAAAAAACTGGTCGCCACCGCGGTCAGACGCCTCGCCGCCGCCGACCGCAGCCTGGCCAGCCATGGCGAGCCGGCGCACAAGCCAGCCGCCGCCGACAAGCTGGAAATCGAACTGGAACTGGAGCCGCTGGAAGCGCCGCCTTCGGACGGCGCGGTCAGGCAGGGGGATTGATCAGACCGTCAGGTCGATCTGCTGCAGAGTGCCGGCCCGGCCGTCTTCGGCGAGATAAATGCCACTCGCCCGGACGGCGCCGAGCGATTCGTTGCCGGCCGCGCGCAACTCGAAGGGCGTGGCCAGATGCCCCAGGTACAGCGCGCCGACGCCGCGCTCGCGCAACGTTTCCAGCCCGCCGCTGCCTTCGGCGGAGGGCGACCAGATGCGAAGGCGCTCGAATACCGCGTCGTTTTCGTCGATCCACTGGTTGCCGTCGGTGTCGTACTTCGCCAGATCGGCAAAGCCGTCGCCGCTTTGTGTGCCGAACAGTTCCGCGCCCGAGTTGATTTTCCCGTCGCCATTGAGGTCGAGCGCAAGGTAGCCGCTGCCGCCTTTCAGCAGCGGGACATCCTCGGCGCTGCCGTCGGCATCCAGGTCGAAGCGGAAACGCACGGAGGACAGCTCGGCCGCGGTGCCGTCGAAATTCAGCACCAGCGGATCCTTGCGACGGCCATCGCCGGCGCGCAGCGACACATTGCTTTCCTCATGCCAGCTGCGTTCCATGGCCAGCCGGAGATCGAAACGGATCTCCCGTCCGTCCGCGGTGCGAACGACGCCCCCGGCTGAAAAGGCGGTCTGCTCGACTTCGTCGAGGGATTCGTGGCGATCGTATTCCACGCCCCAGCCGGCGTTGTTGCGCGCTGCCGGCGCAGCCGGGGCATCGGCCTCCGGCCGGATGTCGTCCGCACTGACGATCCTGATGCGGCGTCCCGTCAGCATCTCGACCATGGCCTTGATGAGCCGCAGTTCCGGCGCGCCTTCCGCTTTCTCTGCGGCGTCCTTGACGTCAGCAGCCTCACCGGCCTGGGCTGCGCGGGCGGTGTTCGAGATGTCCACCCGTGCGGCAGGCAGCGCACTCCCCTCGAAATCCGGACGCTTCGGGCCGACCCAGGCGCGCAGCGATTCGCGCACTTCGTGGCGACTGAGCGCGGCGTGGCTGGATTCCATCTGAAGGCTGGCGCTGGCTATCTTCATGCATGCTCCCGGCGTGCCGCAATTCAAGGAACGCATGCGCGCAAAAGGAACGGGCAAGCGTCTGCAGCAAAAAAAGTCAGTCTCCGCAGTACGGCGGCCGGAATTCGGCGCGTTGCGGGATATGGATGCATTTACGGCGCAAAAAGGAAAAACTTGAGAAGGAGGGGGGGAGACGCGCCTGGCGCGGCGAAAGAAGCTGGCCCGGGAACGAAGCTTTCGCAGAAAGTAAATGTTCGCGGCGCGATTCGTGCGTCAGGGCGTCTCAGGAACACTTATCGGCGCGAGCCGAGAAAACTTGAGCATTTTCTGTCGCGGCCGACAGACGGTCGCCGCTCAGGACCGGGCGGTGATCCAGCGCACCAGACTGCCTGAATCCATGGCGCCGGACTGGCGCGCGATCTCCTGGCCGTTGCGAAAGATGATCAGGGTCGGGATGCTGCGAATGCCGTAGCGGGCGGCGATCCCCTGCGCTTCCTCGGTGTTCAGTTTGGCGAGTCGGCAGCGCGGCTCCAGTTGCTGGGCGGCCTGGGCATAGGCCGGAGCCATCGCGCGGCAGGGGCCGCACCAGGGCGCCCAGAAATCCACGACTACCGGAATGTCGCTGCGGCCGACGTGGCAGTCGAAGGAGTTTTCGTCCAGGTCGACGGGGCGGCCGGTAAACAGCGGCTTCTTGCACTTGCCGCAAGTGGGCCGCTCCGCCTGGCGGCTGGACGGGACGCGGTTGGCGGTGCTGCAATGGGGGCAGACGATGACGAGCGGGTCGGTCATGGCGAATTCCTCATGAACGGCGCGATGCGGGTCATACCTGAGGGTTGACCTTTTCCGCCTTGGATACCAGCTTGTTCAGGGCGTTGATATAGGCCTTGGCCGAGGCCACGATGATGTCAGTGTCGGCTCCCTGGCCGTTGACCACCCGGCCTTCCTTGGCCAGGCGCACGGTCACTTCGCCCTGCGCGTCCGTGCCGCCGGTGATGCTGTTGACCGAGAAGAGCAGCAATTCGGCATGACTCTCGGCAATCCGCTCGATCGCCTTGAAGCAGGCGTCCACCGGCCCGCCCCCGTCAGCCTCGGCCTGCTTCTCGATGCCGCCGACAGCCAGTGTCATGCGGGCATGCGGCGTTTCGCCGGTTTCCGAGGCGACGCGCAGGCTGACGAACTTGAATTGCTCCTGCTCCGGCGTGACGGCCTCGTCGGACATGAGCGCCTGCAGGTCTTCGTCGAATATCTCGTGTTTCTTGTCGGCCAGTTCCTTGAAGCGGGCGAAGGCGGCATTCAGCTGCTCCTCCGACTCGACGACGATGCCCAACTCCGCCAGGCGCGTCTTGAAGGCGTTGCGTCCGGACAACTTGCCGAGGACCAGCTTGTTCTGAGCCCAGCCGACATCCTGGGCACGCATGATCTCGTAGGTTTCGCGATGCTTGAGCACGCCGTCCTGGTGGATGCCGGATTCGTGCGCAAAGGCGTTGGCGCCGACGACGGCCTTGTTCGGCTGCACCGGATAGCCGGTGATCTGGGAGACGAGCTTGGAGGCCGGCACGATCTGGGTCGTGTCGATGCGTGTTTCCACCGGAAACAAGTCGCTGCGCGTCCTCACCGCCATGACGATTTCTTCCAGCGAGGCGTTGCCGGCGCGTTCGCCGAGCCCGTTGATGGTGCATTCCACCTGGCGCGCCCCCGCCAGCACGGCGGCCAGCGAATTGGCCACGGCCATGCCGAGGTCGTTGTGGCAATGGGTGGACCACACCACCTTGTCTGCCCCCGGCACGCGCTCGATCAGCGCGCGCATGCGCTCGCCCCAGACCGGGGGCAGGCTGTAGCCGACCGTATCGGGCACGTTGATGGTCTTGGCGCCGGCCTGGATGGCCGCTTCGAAAATGCGACAGAGAAAATCGAAGTCGGAACGCACCGCGTCCTCGGCGGAGAACTCCACGTCGTCCGTATACCGGCGCGCGAAGGTCACCGCCTTGACGGCGGCGTCCACCACCTGGTCGGGGCTCATGCGCAGCTTCTTCTCCATGTGGATGGGGCTGGTGGCGATGAAGGTGTGGATGCGCCCCGAGCGCGCCGGCCTGATGGCCTCGCCTGCGCGCGCGATGTCGTTCTCGTTGGCGCGCGCCAGGGAACACACGGTCGAGTCCTTGATGGCCTCCGCGATGCTGTGGATGGCCTCGAAGTCGCCCGGCGAGGCCGCGGCGAATCCGGCCTCGATGACATCGACCCGCATGCGCTCCAGCTGGCGCGCCACGCGCAGCTTTTCTTCCTTCGTCATGGACGCGCCCGGGCTCTGCTCGCCGTCGCGCAAGGTCGTGTCGAAAATCACCAAGTGCTCTTTCATGTTCGTCTCCGATTGGAATGCGTCAAAAGTCGAGCGGGGGTTATGCCCTCGTCGGCCGTGTACTGCTCAAATTGTGGTTAGGGAAGTTTAGCGCGCGCGGCGCAGCAGCGGCCGGGCCAGCCGGAGGCCGCTGAGGAGGAGGGTTGCCGTCAGGAGAAACGCGATCTGAAGCATGGGCCGACTATAGCCAGATTCGAAAGGCCGCGCAAGGGGGAGGGTACGAGGGGGAGGGTACGAGGCAGGGGTGCCCGGCAGGGGGCGCAATCGCCGAACGACTGGAAAGACCGTCGAGAGGCGCCTGCCTGAAATCGAGGAATTCAATGCCGGCAAGGCGGCAGGCAATCTGGAATTCGCGCAACTTATCGTGCCCCCCTTTTTCATCTCAATTTTATTCTCAAGTCACTCTTGTCCAAAACAGCATATGACGATGGGCCATCCTAGGGTGTAGGGTATGGGTGAATCGCCAAACCCACC
>JBDHRL010000058.1:0-17287 GCA_039807535.1 Rhodocyclaceae bacterium | reverse complement strand
GGCGGCAATTCCTCCGGCGTGAACGTCGCCAACATCGACAACCTCGGCAACGTGCACCCCGACACCATGTGGTGGCATCACACCCTCGGCAACGTGCGCGAGCGGCCCTTTTCGGAGATCTGGATGGACACCTCCGATCCGATCATGGCCGGCCTCAAGGCCAAGCCGCGCAAGGTCGGCGGCCGCTGCGGCGTCTGCCTGCACTTCGACATCTGCGACGGCAACACCCGCGTGCGCGCCCAGCAGCTCACCGGCGATCCCTGGGCCGAGGACCCCGGCTGCTATCTCACCGACGAGGAAATCGGACTGAAATGAAAAACAGCATTCACCACGGAGCACACGGAGAACACAGAGACAGCTTTCGTTTGGTTTTCTCCGTGCTCTCCGTGTGCTCCGTGGTTCAGGCTTTTCTTTTTTCAGCGCAGGCGCTGGCCGCCGAGCCGGCGCCCGAGCTCTATCGCAAGCACTGCGCCGAGTGCCACGGTGCCGATCGTTACGGCCTGATGGGGCCGGCGCTGCTGCCGGAGAACCTTTCACGTCTGCGCAAGCCGGAGGCGGCGGCGGTGATCCGCGACAGTCGTCCCGCCGTGCAGATGCCGGCGTTCAAGGACGTATTGAAGCCGGAGGAGATCCAGGCGCTGGCCGACTATCTCTACACCCCGGTGCCGATGCCGCAGTGGGGCGAGCCGGAAATCCGCGCCTCGCGCATCGTGCACTTCGCGCCCGGCACGCTGCCCGACAAGCCGCAGTTCGCCGCCGACATGATGAACCTGTTCATCGTGGTGGAAGGCGGCGATCATCACGTCACCCTGCTCGACGGCGACAAGCTGGAGCCGATCCACCGCTTTCCCTCGCGCTTCGCCCTGCACGGCGGGCCGAAGTTCACGCCGGACGGGCGCTACGTCTTCTTCGCCTCGCGCGACGGCTGGATCTCCAAGTTCGACATCTGGAGCCTGAAGACGGTGGCCGAGGTGCGCGCCGGCATCAACACGCGCAACGCCGCCGTCTCCGGCGACGGCAAGTACGTCGCTGTCGCCAACTATCTGCCGCACAGCCTGGTTATCCTCGACGCCGAGCTGAATCCGCTGAAGGTGCTTGCCGTGCGCGACAAGGATGGACGGAGGACTTCCCGCGTCTCCGCCGTCTATACCGCCGAGCCGCGCAAGAGCTTCGTTGCCGCCCTGAAGGACGTCAAGGAAGCGTGGGAGATCAGCTACGACCCGAAGGCGCCGGAGATCCCCGCCGGCTACATCCACGACTTCCAGTTCAAGGAAGGCGCCTTCATCCCCGGCTTCCTCAACCCGAAGCGCTCTATCCTCGACGACTATCTCGACGATTTCTTCTTCACGCAGGACTACAACGAGGTGATGGGCGCCAGCCGGGAGGCCGGCAAGGGACAGGTGGTGAACCTCGACGTGCGTCGCAGCATCGCCACCCTCGACCTGCCCGGCATGCCGCATCTGGGCTCGGGCATCACCTGGGACTGGCAGGGCCGCCGCGTCATGGCGACGCCGAACCTGAAGGAAGGCGTCGTCAGCGTCATCGACATGAAGACCTGGCAGACCCTCAAGCAGATCAAGACGCCCGGCCCCGGCTTCTTCATGCGCAGCCACGAGAACTCGCGCTACGCCTGGGTGGACTCCATGATGAGCCGCGAGCACAAGGACACGCTGACGGTGATCGACAAGCAGACGCTGGAGGTTGCCGCGCAGCTCAAGCCCGTGCCGGGCAGGACGCTGGCCCACATCGAGTTCACCCGGGACGGCAGGTATGCGCTCGCCAGCTTGTGGGAGAACGACGGCGCGCTGATCGTCTTCGACGCCGCCACGCTGAAGGAAGTCAAGCGCATCCCGATGAGCAAGCCGGTGGGCAAGTACAACGTCTGGAACAAGATCACCCGCTCCGAAGGCACCAGTCATTGATTGCCGTGTCGCCGGAACTGACTTTTCCCGGAATGGAATTCCGCCCCATCCGGTGAAGACCGCGGCCATGGCGTAGAATGACGCCTTTTGCGGCCGGACCTGCGGAGCTTCAATGAAATGCGTGGATGATTTCCGCCTGCGGCTCGGCGGGCGGGAGCTGGTGCCGATCATGATCGGCGGCATGGGCGTGGACATCTCCACGGCGGAGCTGGCGCTGGAGGCGGCGCGCCTGGGCGGCATCGGCCACATCTCCGACGCCATGATCAAGACGGTCTCCGACCGCCGTTTCGACACCAAATTCGTCAGCGTCAAGCAGAAGCGCTACAAGCACAACGTCGCCAACGTCGACAAATCCGAAGTGAAGTTCGACCTCGCCGACGTGGCCGAGGCGACCCGGCTGCACGTCCGGAGCACGATGGAGGCCAAGCGCGGCGAGGGGCTCATCTTCATCAACTGCATGGAGAAGCTCACCATGAACGCGCCGAAGGAGACGCTGCGCGTGCGTCTCACGGCGGCCATGGACGCCGGCATCGACGGCATCACGCTCGCCGCCGGCCTGCACCTGGGTTCCTTCGGCCTGATCGAGGACCATCCGCGCTTCAAGGACGTCCAGCTCGGCATCATCGTTTCCTCGCTGCGCGCGCTGCAGCTCTTCCTGCGCAAGAGTGCGCGCACCGGCCGCCTGCCCGATTTCGTGGTGGTGGAAGGGCCGCTCGCCGGCGGCCATCTCGGCTTCGGCCTCGACGACTGGATGAAGTACGACCTGCGCACCATCACCGCGGAAATACACGATTGGCTGCGTCGGGAACAGCTTGCCATTCCGCTGATCCCGGCCGGCGGCATCTTCACCGGCACCGATGCGGTGAGCCACCTGGAAAGCGGCGCGGCGGCGGTGCAGGTGGCGACGCGCTTCACCGTGGCGAAGGAGTGCGGCCTGCCGGCCAAGGTGCAGCAGGAGTACTTCAAGGCAACCGAGGACGACATCGAGGTGAATGGCATCTCACCGACCGGCTATCCGATGCGCATGCTGAAGGGGAGCCCGGCCATCGGCGCGGGCATCCGGCCGAACTGCGAGGCCTACGGCTACCTGCTCGACGCCAAAGGGCATTGCGACTACATCGACGCCTATTACCGCGAGGTGGCCAAGCATCCCGGCGAGAAGAAGATCGAGGTATGGGACAAGACCTGTCTGTGCACCCACATGCGAAACTTCGACTGCTGGACCTGCGGCCATTACACCTACCGGCTGAAGGACACCTCGCGCCGGCTGGAGGACGGCAGCTACCGGTTGCTCACCGCCGAGCACATCTTCCGCGACTACCAGTTCAGCAAGGACGGCAGGATCGCGCTGCCGGAGTGACGATTCGTCGTCCCCGCGGAAGCGGAGACCCAGTGCCTTTCCTCGTTTCTGGATTCCCGCTTCAGTTACGGCACAACCTGAAGGTCATGCCTCCACTGAGACTACGTTTTCGCGGGAATGGCCTGCCAGCGCTCAGCCTTTTTCTTCCGCGGGAACCTGGATGGCCATCGAGCGTGCCGAGATCGTGAAGGCATCGGAGAAGCACATGCCTTCCTCGGCGCCCTGGTCCTTCAGCTTCGGGAAGATCGCCTCGACCATTCTGACCGAGCCGCAGGCATAGATCTCGTTGCCGGAGAGGCTGGGAAAATCCTGCAGGATGGCTTCATGCACCAGTCCCGTGCGGCCGCTCCAGGCGTCGTTCGGATCCGGCTCGGAGATCACCGGGATGAACTTGAAGTTCTCGTGCTCGCGCTGCCATTGCTCGGGCAGGTGGGCGAGATACATGTCACGCAGTTGCCGGACGCCCCAGTAGAGGCGGATCGGCCGTTTCAGGCCGCGGTGGAAAGCGTCTTCGACCATGCTCTTCACCGGCGCGAAGCCGGTGGCGCCGGCGACGAAGATGATCGGCCGGCTCGATTCGCGCAGCACGAAGTCGCCGAGCGGTCCCTCGAAGCGTATCGCATCGCCCACCTTCATCTTCCCGAAGACATGGGTGGTGAAGCGCCCGCCCGGCACCAGGCGGATCTGCAGCTCGATGTGTTCGGCATTGTGCGGCGCGCTGGCGAAGGAGAAGGCGCGTCGCTCGCCGTCCTCGAGGATGATGTTGATGTACTGGCCGGCGGTGAAGGCGATCTTCTCGCCGTGCGGCAGGCGGATCGTCACGCCCATCACGTCGTGGGTGAGCTTCTCCATCTTGTCGACGGTGCCGACGTATTCCTTCGCCGCCGTGCGCACCAGGGCGTGCTGCGGCTCGTATTCGATCTCGATGTCGGTGAGCGGGGTGGCACAGCACATCAGCACCTTGCCCATGGCGCGCTCAGCGGGGCTGAGGACCCCCGGCTGGTAGACGCCGGGATCGACCTCGCCGTTGAGGACCGAGCACTTGCATACGCCGCAGCCGCCGTTGCGGCATTCGTAGGGCAGGTTGATCTCGCCGCGCAGGCCGGCGTCGAGGATGGTTTCGCCGAAGCGCGCCTTCACCGTCTTGTTGTCGGGATGCACGCTGATGCCGAGCTCGGCCTTGACGCCGCCGCGGCGTTTCGGCGGCAGCCAGGGCGTGAGGTACAGCAGGCCGGTGAGGCCGAACAGCAGGCCCCACACGTACGCGTGCGGCCAGTCGTAGATGAGCGGATAGATCGGCAGGAGGAACCAGTCGAAGTCGATCTGGCCGACTTCGACGGACAGGTTGGCCGGGCCCTGGCTCACCACCGGCTTGACCAGCGAGAGCACGAGGAAGGTCAGCGTCACCCAGGCGGCGATGGCTTTTGGCGGGTTGATGTGGGCGCGCGGCACGCGCTGGACGTGGATCCACATCAGCATCAGCACCAGCAGCGGGGCGCCGAGGTGGATGAAGGCGAGCAGGGTGAACAGGCGGTCGTTGACGGCACCCTGGTAAATGAAGTTGCGGATCAGGATGCCCTTGAAGATCGGGAACCAGTCGATCAGTTCGGCGGTGGCGACGGTGACGAACTGTGCCAGCTGATCCCACACCAGCATGAAGCCGTTGATGCCGGTGATGTACACCAGCCAGATCAGGATCACGCCGGTCATCCAGGAAAACCAGCGGAAGCCGCGGTACTTGTCGAAGGCGAAGTGGCGCACCATGTGCAGCAGCATGGTGAGGATCATGCCGTCGGAGGCGTAGCGGTGCACGCTGCGCAGGATGCCGCCCGCCCACCACTGGTCATGGGTGATTTCCTGTATCGACTGATAGGCATCGTTGACGCCGGTGTCGGCGAAGATGAACAGGTAGAGACCGCTCACGGTGACCAGCCAGAACTGCCAGAAGGTGATGGTGCCGAGGTGGTAGAGCGGGTTCAGCTTGTCGCCGAAGGCGATGTTGAAGACGCCTTCGACGCGCATGAAGAACCATTGCAGTGTCTTGTGGAGGAGCTTGAGCATTGCGGTTTGCCGGTTGGGGTTCGGGTTGGGATTTGTCGCGATAAACCTTAAAAATCGTGAGGGAATATAAGGGTTTAATAATTTACCTTCCATGATTTGCATCAAGGCCGCCGAAGTATGCCGCAAGGACAATTTTGCCGCTGCTTCAAGAGCGGCGAATAACCCCAACTGGAGAACAACCATGTCCCATCCGCATCTGCATCTGCAAGCCGACCAGCTCTATCCCTTCGACGCGCGCGGCATCGCCAAGCGCTTTCGCCATGCCGCCATTTTCGGCGCCCTCGACGCCCTCTTCGCCGGCGAAACCATGCGCTTCTGCAACGACCACGACCCGCTGCCCTTGCTCGACCAGCTGCGCGCGCGCTACGGCGAGAAGGTCGAGATCAAGTACGTCCAGCGCGAGCCGGGCGCCATCGTCATCGACTTTGTCAAGAAGCAGGCCTGATCGTCGCCGTCCCCGCGAAAACGAAGTTTCAGTGAAGGCTAACCTTCAGGTTATGCCGTAACTAAAGCGGGGATCCATGGATTCCCGCTTCCGCGGGATATGACGAATAAGCACGGCGATGTTGCCGTTCCTTGTCGCCTGCGCGATTGCCGCCTTCGCAACAGCGCTGGCCCTGATCCTTTCCGGCGGGGCATCTCCCGCTGCCGCAGCCCACGTTGCCTTCGCCGCGGGGATCCTGCCGCTCGTCTTCGGCGCCATGTTGCATTTCGTGCCGGTGCTCACGCGCAGCGGCGCGCCGGAGAAGGCCCTGCAGCGGCTGCCGCTGGCCTTCCTCGCCGCTGGCATCCTCGCCGCGACCGCTTTTTCGCATCTCGCCTGGTTCGATCCCCTGGTCCATGCCGGCGCCGGCCTGGCCATGCTGGCCGCGCTGGTGATGGCGATCTGGATTGTGCGCCGCGGCCGTGCCGCGCTCGGCGCGCCGCACCCGGGGCTGCGCTGGTATCTTGCGGCGGTGCTGTGCCTGATGCTCGCGCTGGCGGCAGTGCTGGCGATGCCGGCGCTGCCGTCCCGGCGCGCGGCCCTGCGCCTTGTACACTTGCACCTCAACACGCTCGGCTTCGTTGGCCTCGCCGCGCTTGGCACGCTGGCCGTGCTGCTGCCCACGGCGGCCGGCAAGCCCGATCCGGCCGCGGCCGGCTGGCTGCGCCGCATGCTGCCACTGACGCTGGCCGGCGTGCTGCTGACGGCCATCGGTGCGGCCTGGTGGGCGCCTGCCGCTTTTCTCGGCGCGCTGCTGCTCTTCGCGCCGGCGGCGCTGCTCGGCAAGGCGTGGCTGGCACGCTTTCCCGCCGAGATCCTGCGCCCCCACGGCGCCGCGCCCTCCCTGATGCTCGCGCTGGCCGGGCTGCTGGCGCTGCTGGCTTTCGGCGTGCTGCATGGGCTGCGCCGGATGGAGGGCAATGAGGCCATCTTCGCTTTCGTTCTGGCTTTCCTGCTGCCGCTGGTCAGCGGCGCCGTCAGCCAGTTGCTGCCGGTCTGGCTGAAGCCCGGCGTCCAGACCGACTGGCATCGCGCCGCGCGCGCGCGGCTGGGCCGTTTCGCCGTGTTGCGGGGACTGACTTTTGTCGCCGCCGGCGGGCTGGTTGCCTTCGGCTGGGCAGCGGGCGCCTGGCTGGCGGCGGCGGGCCTGGCGCTCTTCGCCGCGCAGGCGTTGCCGCTGGCGGCACGTCGCTCGCGTGAAACGCCTTAAGCGCCGGCCGTAACCGCCAGGTTGCCTCCGGCCAGGGGTGGTTCAAGGTCGGCGAAGCCGCGTTACTCCGGCTTGTCCGAAGCGGATACCGCGGCGACCGCGGCGGTGACATCCAGCGTGCGAATGGCTTCGATGGCGACTTCCCACGCGCCCTCGCGGCAGAGGCCGCGGATCTGCGCATCCTCGTAGGCGGCGAGCGCCGCCTCGACGCAGGCGCGGCGCGCGGCTTCGGCGATTTTCCGCGGGTCGTCCATGATGTTCAGGCGCGGGCGCGGCGGATCGCCAGCAGCACGACGACAACGAAGACCAGCCCGCCGATGATGGCGACGAGGCCGCCCAGGCCCATGATGCCCATGGCGACGATCTCGCTGGTGCTCTTCAGCGCCTGCTCGGCGCCGGCCACCTTGCGCTGCACGCCGTAGCCGCCCGACCACATCAGGCCGCCGATGTGCATGGCCTGGCCGACCGCGTAGCAGTAGGAGGAGAAGGCCGCCCACTTGCGCGAGGGCGCGGCGTAGCCGAGGCGCGGCAGCAGGTGGTAGACCAGGCCCATCAGCGCCAGCGTCACGCCGACGATGCAGCCGTGATAATGCGCCGGAATCTTGACGTTGCTGCCGGCGATGGTGAAGCCGATGAGGCCGCCGAAGCAGAACAGGGCGAGCGAGGAAACCAGCGCGGCGCGCAACGGGCGGGCGTCATCGGCGATGGGCTGGCCGGGCCGCACCGCCAGCAGCACGGCGAGCGCCACCGGCAGGATCGGCAATCCGCCGCCGAGGCCCATGGCAAAGGTGAGCAGGTTGCGGTGTTCCACGGCGTGCGCCGGCCACAGCAGGTAGGCGACCGGAATCGCCAGTGCGCACACCGTGGCCAGCGCGAAGCAGAGCAGCGCGATGCGCGGACTCATCGGCACGCGCCCGCCGCAGGCGCTCGCCAGCCACAGCCAGGCGACCAGCATGAACAGCGTCCAGATGAATTGCAGGGCGTGGCCGCCGCCCCAGAAGAGGATTTCGTAATAGGCCTTGCCGTCGAGTCCGCCCGGCAGGGTCAGCCAGGACCAGGCGAACGCGGCGAGGGCGATGACGGCCGGCACGAGGCCGAGCGTGAGGCCGGCGGCGAGCGCCTCGGCGCCCGTTTCCGGCGCAAAGGTCCAGGCAGGCGCGGCGAGCAGGCTGCGCACCACCAACAGCAGCGCGCCGGCCGCGAAGATCGCCAGGCCCCAGAGGAACACCGGATTCTCCAGCACCGGAATGTAGTTGGCCATCACCGGCCCACCCTGGCCGGTAAACGGTGAGACGGTCATGAGCAGGGTGCCCAGGCCGGCGATGGCCAGCGCGGCGCGGTTGAGACCCGTCGCGCGCGCGCTGCCGGAGAGCGTCCACAGGATGCCGCCGAGCGAGACGAACCACACCAGCACCGACAGGTCGACATGCACCACCAGGGCGACGCGGAAGAAATCGCCGGCCGGCAGCAGGTTCTGAAACTGCGGCGCGCGGGAGAGGACGAGGACGATCGAAAGGACGCCGGAGCCGATCAGGGCCAGGAGCCCGAGCCAGAGCCAGCCGCGCGCCACCCCCCGCAGGCGGGCGTCAGCCTCAGGCAGGCTGAAGTCGGTGCTGACGGTTACGGCGAGGTTCCCGGCGGCGGCGCTCATTCAAAGAAGATGCCGCCGCGATCCTTGCGCAGGTCGATGACGAGGATCTGCGCCGGCTTCAGCGTCATCTTCTCCTCGCGCACGTGGTTGAAGCCGGGGATGCGGACGTTGTCGTTCATCTTCACCGACAGCAGGTGCTCGCCGGCGGGCACCTCGTAGCGCCGGTAGATGGTCGACGGGCCGTCTTTGGAGAGGCCGGACGGCGGCGCCACGCCCTCGAACAGCGGCTCGCCGTCGAGCGCGATGCTCACCTTGATCGGGGAGCGTTCGCGCGGGCAGATCCTGGCGGCGCGCATGTTCGGCGCCAGTCTGGCGAGTTCTTCCGGCGTGCGCTCGCGGCATTCGCCGACCGGCTCGGCCTGGGTGCTGAAGGAGAGCTTGATGAGTGCCTGGCCCGGCTCGATGTGGGTGTAGTCGGGCGAGGTCGAGAAATAGCCGATGATCACGGCGAACAGGCCGTAGAACGCGGCCTGGGCGGCGAGCACCAGCGGGTTGGTGGGCGACTTGCTAACCATGTCGGGCAATCCTCCGTGGAGTATAAGCGCGCAGGCGCTTTTCGTCTGCACGCAAGGTCTTCAGATATTCGCGGAAATCACCGAGCGCCGCCTTGAGGTGGCTCATTTCGTGGCCGTCGGCCCAGGCCAGGCGCAGGCGCTCGGCCGGCACCGTCGGGCGCAGATGCGGTTCGCGCCGGCCGGCCAGGCGCTCCTCGGTCCAGCGCGTGCCGAGACGATAGGCGCAGCTGCCTTCGCGGCAGCCGGTGACTAGCACGCCGTCGGCGCCGCCGCGCAGGGCATATTCGATGAAACTGGGCGGCAGCAGGCCGGTGCACATCAGGTTCATCACGGCGGTGTCCGTGCATGCGAGGCCGCTGGCCGGCGCGGCGCACTCGCAGCCGAAGACGGCGATTTTCACCGGTCCGGTCAGGGTGGCGATCTTGTGTTCCATTTCTTCACGCAAAGCCCCTACCGGCTGCTGGGGCATGTCGATGCCGGTGACGAGTTGTTCCATGCTGCGGAAGGGCGTCGAGGAAGGGCAGGCGCCGGCGCAGATGCCGCAGGAGGCGCACAAGTTCGGGATGACGCGCGCCAGCTCGTGGCCCGGCTTGTCCGGGTGCGGCAGCATCGTGATGGCGCCGTAGGGGCAGTCGACGAAACAGCGGCGGCAACCGTTGCAGTTCGGCGGATCGACCACCGCGATCGGCGCCTGCCTGGGATGCGGCAGCAGGGGCAGGGCAAGCAGCAGCAGCGTGAGCACGCCGGCGACGGCCCACAGTTGCGCCGGCGAGGTGGCATACATCAGCGGGTGGATGAACAGGTAGTACCAATCGATGTGCAGCACCGGAGAGAGCATCGACAGGTCTGCCTTGCCGTGCGAGACCGTCGGCTTGACGAGGGCCAGCGCCAGCAGCATGGCCAGCGTGCCGAGCGCCAGCGCGCGCGAGGGGAAGACGTCGGCTTCCGCGATGCGCTGGATGTGCACCCACAGGGCGAGCAGCAGCAGGAGCGGGATGCCGATGTGCAGGAACACCAGCAGCGTGAAAAAGCGGTCGTTGAGAATGCTCGGCAGGAAATTGCGCGTGGCCGGCGTGCTGAAGATCGGCAGCCAGTCGAACCACTCGGCGCTGGCGACGGCGGAGAACAGGCCGAGCTGATCCCACACCAGCCAGTAGCCGCCGATGCCGGAGGCATAGACCAGCCATATCACCGGCACGCCGGTGATCCAGGAATACCAGCGGAAGCCGTAGAAGCGGCCGTAGAGCAGTTCGCGCAAGAGATGCAGCAGCATGACCAGCACCAGGCCGTCGGCGGCGTAGCGGTGCAGGCTGCGCATGATGCCGCCCAGCCACCATTGCTGGTGGGTGTAGTACTCGATCGAGGTGTGGATGTCCTCGATGCCGGTATCGAGGACGATGAAAAGATAGATGCCGGTGGCCAGCGCGATCCAGAGGAAATAGAAGCCCAGCGCGCCCAGGTGGCGCCACGGATTGCCGGCCGCACCGAAGTACGCATCGAAGAAACTCTCGATGCGCTGCAGCAGGGCGAGGCCGCCCTGGCGTATGGACTCGATGGCACTCACGTCGGGGAACCCGTTTCGGGTTTATTAGTGTTTTATTATATACGCAACGCCTGCAAGTGAATTGATGGGGGTCAAACGCCCGGATTTTTCACGGGGCGCATTCCTTGCGCGGTGGCGGCTGATAGTCGCCGACGTGCGCACGGAAAGATACCGCCAGGCGGTTCCAGCCGTTGATGCCGATGATTGCGAGCGTCAGATCGACGAGCGATTTTTCATCGAAATGGCGCCGCACCTCGTCATAGAGCGCATCGGAAACGGGATTGCTCGAAATCAGCGTGACGGCTTCGGCCCAGGCCAGCGCGGCGCGTTCGCGTTCGGAATAAAAGGGCGCCTCGCGCCATGCCGGCAGCAGGTACAGCCGCTGTTCGGTTTCATTCGCGGCGCGCGCGTCCTTGGTATGCATGTCCAGGCAAAAGGCGCAGCCGTTGATCTGCGAGACGCGCGTCTTTATCAGCTCCAGCAGACTGTGTTCGAGGCCGCAGCCGCGCACATGGTTTTCGATGCCCAGCATGGCGCGAAAGGCCTCCGGCGACGCGGCCCGGTAGTTCATCCGTTCTTTCATGGTCTCCTCCGTTTTCAGGTGGTTGAAGGGCGCCCGGGCGCCGGCCCGGCCCGACGGCGCCAGGGTGAGCGTATGCCGGACCTCAAGGTCAGCCAGGCTTTCCCTTGCGCAGTCGCAGTTCTTTCCAGAGATACCAGCCGATCAAGGTGAAGAAAGATAAAAAGCCGGCAATCTCGAAGACCAGGGCATAGCTGACGCGGTATTCCCCGGTGCGGGGGTCATACACCGAGCAGAGGATGCGTACGCGATCGAGAAGGTCGGCGATGGCGCCGGTCTGGGCCACCGGCGCACCGGTCACCAGTTGCTTGAGGGGCGTGACCAGCAGGTCGGCGCTGAGGGCTTCGCCGTAGATCTGCCGGTATATCCTTCCGTCGGCATCCACCAGGGTGACCTGGACGATATGGTCGAAACCGGCCGGAGTCGGCGCATAACTGAAGCCGAAGCTTTTCGTCAGGTCGTCGACGATGGCGGCGGCCGGGCTGAGGAATTCCCAGTTCGGGAAATTGATGCCGTTCTGCGTGGCAAAGGCCTTCATGGCGGATGGAGAATCGAAGGGCTGGTTGAAGCCGATGCTGACCACGTTGAAGCGATTCGTGCCGATCACGGCCACGGTGCGGGTGACCGCCGTCTGCAGATTCTTGGTGGTGGTCGGGCAGACCTCGAAGCAGCCGGTATAGATGAAGCTCACCAGCAAGGGCTTGCCGCGATAGTCGGCGAGCCGCACCGGTTTTCCAGTGCGATCGAGCAGCGTGAAATCGCCGATCGCTCGATTGACGACCGATTGTGACAGCCGGAGCGCCTTCTCCTCGTCGAGCACCGGCACGTTGCGGGCTGTTGCCGGATCGAGCGGACGCGAGGCGATCCTCTCCTGGGCGGCAATCGAGGCGGGGCAGCCGATCAGGAGAAGGACGGTGCAGAGCGTTTGCGTGAAGCGATTGTTGAGCATGGCAGGATGATCTCCACCGCCCGGCGGAGCGTCAAGCGAACAGGTCAAAGAAAAAGGCCGCTTGCGCGGCCTTTCCCGGAACGCCCGGCCTTGCGGCCGGGGGGCGGTTACGCCAGTCCCCACAGGGAGGACAGGTACTTCCAGTTCACGAAGTAGTACAGGATGAAGGCCGTGAGGAAGATCAGGGCCAGCACCAGCGTGCCCGGGGTGGCGGGCGGATGCGCCGCGCCGCCGGGGGTCGGCGCCGGCAGGGTCAGCGGAATCGGCGTGCTGCGGGTCTCGCCGGCCTCCAGCTTCTTGCCGAAGAGGATCGAGAGCACGATCTGCAGGATCCAGCCGGCGCCGCCGATGATGGCGACGACACCGAAGATGCCCGTCAGGCCCATCATCAGGTAGGCGGCGCCCGGCCATTCGTAGGCCATCGGCGCGCCGGCGAAAGCCATGTCCCAGTGACGGCGCGAGACGCCCAGGGTGCCGGCACCCATCATCACCAGCGACACGATGTACATCGCGAGACCGAAGAGATAGGGCTGAATCTTGGCGAAACCGGGGAACAGCACCTCGCGCTTGAACAGCACCGGCACCAGGAAATAGGTCAGGCCCATGAAGGCCAGCGTGGTGCCGATGACGACCGTCGCGTGGAAATGGCCCGGCACGTAGATGGTGTTGTGGATCAGCATGTTCAACTGTTCCGCGCCCATCATGACGCCGGAGATGCCGCCGAGGAAGCCGAAGCCGATCAGCGAGAGGAACATCGACGAGAAGGCCGGGTTGCCCCAGGGCGCCTTGCGCAACCACTCGAAGAGGCCCTTGTTGTAGCCCTTCAGGCGCTGCGCCTGTTCGATGGCGCCCGGCACCGTCATGCCGTGGATCATGGAGGCCAGCACCGCGAAGTACATGAAGTACGAGGTGTTGACGATCTTCCATTCCGAGCTCATGCCCGGATCGGACAGGATGTGGTGGGCGGAGGCCAGCTGCAGGAACAGGATGTAGAGGAAGTACGCCGTGCGGCTCACTTTCTCGGACATCGGCTTGGCGCCGAAGACGATGGCGGCGATGGCGTACCAGATCGCAACGTGCGCAGAGACGTTGATCTGCTGCGAGCTGTGGCCGAGGCCCCACCAGACGACGCGATACATCAGCGAGTCGATCTCGCGGATGTAGCCGATCGACCAGAAGAAGGTCGGGATCAGGATGATGGCGCCGGAGGCGATGGTGAAGATGGCAATGATGCAGGCCGTCAGCGCACCGAAGGTCACCAGCGGAATCGAGCCCTCATAGGTCTTCTCCGCCTTCGCCACCACCAGGGTGCCGAGGAAGATGAAGCAGATGATGAGCGCGCCGACGGCGAACAGGATCAGGCCGAGATAGAAATGCCACTTGGCCATCATCGGCACGTAGGAGGTGAACATCACGCTCGACTCGCCCTGGAAAATGGCGACGTTGGTCATGATTGCGCCGATGGCCATCAGGATGGAAGAGAACCACGCCAGCTTCGGTGTCGCCAGCCGGCAACGCAGCAGCGTCGAGGAGGCGAAGATCAGCACGGCCATTTCGAAGAAGATGATCCAGAAGATCAGCATGTCGATGCCGTGCGCGGTGAGCACCATGTAGAAGGTGTCGGCCGAGAGCAGATGGACAGCCGGCCAGCGGGTGAGGATGACGCCCAGCGCCATGATGCCGCCGACGAGCAGCGAAAGCACGCCGGCGACGGCGTGGAAGCGCATCAGCTTCTCGGCGCTGTCCTCCAGTTGCAGCCCGGAACGCGGGCAGATGCGGTAAGTCGTAGCCATGTTTGTGCGCCCCCTTATTTCACGTACATGCGTCCGACCATGGTGTGATGGCCGATGCCGCAGTATTCGTTGCAGACGATGGAGTAGGTGCCGGCAGCGTTCGGCGTGATCTTGACGACGTGCTCGTAGTTCGGGTGCACCTGGATGTTGATGTTCTGCGGCTGCAGCGAGAAGCCGTGCATGTAATCCATCGCCGAGAGGTGGAGCTTGTAGGTCTTGCCATGCTCAAGCTCGTAGATCGGCCACCAGGCCCACAGGCGTCCGATCAGGTAGATGTCGGAGCCCGGGGGCGGCTTGACGACGGGAACCTGCAGATCGGTCTCGGTGCGCACCGTGTATTGATCCACCACGGCTTGCGCCTTGGCGGCGAACATTTCCTTGGTCGTCTTGTAGGTTTCGTTGGCCAGGTTCTGGTTGCCGTAGATATGCCACCAGATCATCATCCCGAACATGGTCAGCGACCATACGAACGCGATGGCGATCCAGATGAATTCCAGCTTGTCGACCGGCTGATTCCACCAGATCCGCTCGGAGGGCGGCAGGATTGCGCTCATTCAGTTTCTCCCTGAAAGTGAAAAAGGCTGCCGGTCAGTGCGCGACCGGAATGTTTGCGATTTCCATGACGCCCCACACGATGTAGATCACCGTGGGCATTGCGACGCCGAGGAACAACAGCAAAAACGGATTCTCCAGCACTTTCTGCATTACTGGAACGTACTCTTCTTTGTCAGCCATGTAAGCCTCCTTTTTTTGCGCCGCGGACGGCGGTCTTTCGACAAGACAAACTGCGGGTTTTTAACCGTCGATAAACTACGCTGCGAGTGAGGCGAATAGTTTGATCTAGGTTAAGAAATACCTCAATGCGCAATCACTTGCAAGCGGCAGTGCGGCGCATTGTCGCATATAATTTCGCTTCGGATTTCAAGACATTATTAAAAAGCAACCATCGGTTTCCAGAAATGCATTCCTCCGCCAACCGCCAGATCGCGATCTGGCTTTTTGCTTGTGCCGCCATGGTGTTCGCCACCCTCGTCGTCGGCGGCGTGACGCGCCTGACCCATTCCGGCCTGTCCATCGTCGAGTGGCAGCCGCTGGTCGGCACCCTGCCTCCCCTGACACCCGCAGACTGGATAGAAGTATTTGAACAATATAAACAAACACCTGAGTATCGGGAGGTCAACCACAGCATGTCCCTGGACGAGTTCAAGGGCATTTTCTGGTGGGAGTACTTCCACCGCGTGTTCGGGCGCCTTATCGGCCTGGTTTTTTTCCTGCCCTTTCTCTATTTTTTGTTGCGGCGCATGATCGATCGCGCGCTGGTGCCCAGGCTGATCGGGATTTTCATTCTCGGCGGCCTGCAGGGCGCGATGGGCTGGTACATGGTGAAAAGCGGACTGGTGGACAATCCGCATGTCAGTCAATACCGCCTAACGGCCCACCTTTCCCTCGCCTTCATCATCTTCATCGCCATGATGTGGGTGGCGCTGGGGCTCGTCGAGGAACGTTCGCGCTATTTCGCCCACGAAGGCTACCGCCGCCTGCAGCGCCTCGGTTTCTGGCTGTTCGTGCTGGCCTGCTACATGGTCGTCACCGGCGGTTTCGTTGCCGGGATCCGCGCCGGCAAGGCGTACAACACCTTCCCGCTCATGAACGGCCATGTCGTGCCGCCCGAAATCTTCATGATCGAGCCGTGGTATCTGAACTTCTTCAACAACATGGCCACGGTGCAGTTCGACCACCGGCTCGGCGCCTGGCTGCTGGCCTTTCTCGCGCCCTGGTTCTGGATCAGGCTGCGCGGCTTTCCCGACCGGCTGCGGGCGCAGCGGGTCGCCACCCTGATGCTGGCGGTGCTGGCCGTCCAGATCACCCTCGGCATCCTGACGGTGCTGCAGGCCGTCCCCGTCGCCCTGGGCGCGGCGCACCAGGGCGGCTCCATGGTGCTGATGGCGATGCTGCTCTGGCTCAACCACGAGCTGCGCGTGCCGGCCCGGTTGCGGACTGCCTGAGCGCATGGCGGCCGTGCCGGGTCCCGTTCCGGACCTCCGCAGCCGGCAAATCCGCGCCCTTGCGCTGATCACCTGCATGCTGTCCGTGCTGGTCGTCATGGTCAGCGCCTATCTGCGCCTGTCCGGCGCCGGACTGGGCTGCGCGGACTGGCCCGCCTGCTATGGCGGCATCCTGGCCGGCCAGCCGCATGCGCCGGTTCCCGGCGCGCGGCTCGTCCATCGTATCGTCGCCACCCTGGCGCTGCTGGCGGCCGTCCTGCTCGCATGGCGCTGCCGGCGGCCGCAGCCCCGGCAGCCGGCCGCGCGCCATGCCCTGCTGCTGCTGGCGCTGATGCTGTTCCTCTCCGTCGTTGGCGCATGGAGCGCGAATCCCCGCCTGGCCATCGTCAATTTCATCAACCTCCTCGGCGGCCTCGGCCTCGTCACGTTCTCGTGGCGGGTGGCGACCGCATCCGGCGCCGTGACCGGAATGGAGCGGAGCGCCTGCGGGCCGGCATGCCGTGCTGCCATGGCGGCGCTGACCCTGGCCGTGCTGCTCGGCGGCCTGATCGGCGCGCGCTACGCGGCGACCGCCTGCGGCACGCTGCCCGATTGCCGGGGTGTCTGGTTTCCGCTGTCGGGCTGGTCGGCGCTGCATCCCTTCGTCACGCTGACGGGTCCGGCCGGCATGGGCGATGCGGGCGGCGTGGCACTTCACCTGCTGCATCGCTACGCCGCGACGCTGGCGGCCTTTCTGCTCGCCGCCGCGGCGCTGCGCCTGCGCAGGGTGCCGCGGGCGCGCAACGCCGTGCTGGCGACACTGACTTTTCTTCTGCTCGAAGCGCTGCTCGGCGCGCTCACCGTGGCGAGCGGCTATTCCCTCTGGCTGGCGGTGGCGCACAACGCCGGCGCAGCGCTGCTGCTTGCCTCCGCCGTCAGCCTCCTGCGCAGCGTCGGGCAATAAAAAGCCCGCGGATCGCGCGGGCTCGCGTTCCCAAGGGGCCTCGGTCAGGCCAATTGCACGGGAATCTTGTGGCGCTGGTTCATCATGCGGTTGCGCGAGTCGACGTAGATCAGATCCGGCTCGAACTTCGCCAGTTCCGCTTCGTCGTACATCGCGTAGGTGGCGATGATGAGGAGATCGCCCGGGGCGGCCCTGCGCGCCGCGGCGCCGTTCACCGAAATGATGCCGCTGCCGCGCTCGGCGGAAATGGCATAGGTGGTGAAGCGCTCG
>JBDHRL010000186.1:0-2734 GCA_039807535.1 Rhodocyclaceae bacterium | reverse complement strand
GCCACCATCGGCAGGCGGATGCGCGCTTCCGGCGGCGCGCCGTCCAGCAGGTTCTGCGGCAGGCCTCGGGTTTCCGGCCCGAAGACGAACGCATCGCCGGGCCGGTAGCGCGGCGCGTCGAAGCGGGTGCTGCCGCGGGTGCTGACGAAGAACAGCCGGCTGCCGTGCAGTATTTCCTGGCAATCCTTCCAGCGCTCATGCACGCTTACGCGGGCGAGGTCGTGGTAATCCAGGCCGGCCCGGGCCAGATGGCGGTCCTCCAGATTGAAGCCGAGCGGCTTCACCAGGTGCAGGCGGCAGCCGGTATTCGCCGTCAGCCGGATCGCATTGCCGGCGTTGGGCGGGATTTCAGGCTGGTAAAGAACCACATGAAACACTTGAAACCCTCCAAAATTAAGGGTAATTTATCAGTAAATTTCTTATGTTACGGCAACCTTTAATCAAATTGGTTTAAGTTTCGGGGCATTCATGGCGCGTCCGGAAAAGGTCAGGTTGGGCGAACTGCTCGTGCAGCAGGGGTTGATCAACGACGATCAGCTCCGGCTGGCGCTCGACGAACAGAAGAAGAGCGGCCGCAAGCTCGGCCGCGTGCTGATCGACGGCAAGTTCGTCACCGAGGAAGGCATTGCGCTCGCGCTGTCGACCCAGTTGCGCCTGCCCTACGTCGATCTCAAGCACTTCACGCCGGGCGCGGACATGATCCGCCGCCTGTCGGAAGTGCAGGCGCGGCGCTTCCGCGTGCTGGTGCTGGAAGAAGCCGAAGGACGCCTGCGCGTCGGCTTCGTCGACCCCACCGACCTGCAAACCTACGACGAGGTTTCGCGCCTGCTCAAGCGGGACATCGAACCCGCCGTGATCACCGAAAGCCAGTTGCTCGCCACCATCGACCGCATCTACCAGCGCACCGAGGAAATCTCCGGCCTCGCCAAGGAGCTCACCGCCGAGCTGGGCGACATCCCGATCGAATTCGGCGACCTGCTCGGCGCCGCGCCCGGCGCCGAGGACGCGCCCGTCGTCAAGCTGCTGCAGACGGTGTTCGAGGAGGCGCTGCGCCTGCGCGCCTCCGACATTCACATCGAGCCGCAGGAGACCGCCCTGCGCATCCGCTTCCGCATCGACGGCGTGCTGCACGTGCAGACCGAGGCGGCCGCCAAGATCGCCGGCGCCGTGGCGCTGCGCCTGAAGCTGATGTCCGGCCTCGACATTTCCGAAAAACGCCTGCCGCAGGACGGCCGCTTCGCCATCAAGGTGCGCAACAACCCCGTTGACGTGCGCATCTCGACCCTGCCCAACCAGTACGGCGAATCGGTGGTGATGCGCCTGCTTAACCAGAGCACCGGCCTGCTCGGCCTGGAGCGGCTCGGCATGCCGCCGCGCGTGCTCGAGCGGATGCGCCACGCCGTCCGCCGCCCTTCGGGCATGGTGCTGGTGACCGGCCCCACCGGCAGCGGCAAGACCACCACGCTGTATGCCGCGCTGTCCGAGATCAACTCCACGGAAAAGAAGATCATCACCGTCGAGGACCCCGTCGAATACCGCCTGCCCGGCATCAACCAGGTGCAGGTGAGCGAGAAGATCGACCTCGGCTTCGACCGCGTGCTGCGCTCCGCCCTGCGCCAGGACCCGGACATCATCCTCGTCGGCGAGATGCGCGACCAGGTCACCGCCGAGATCGGCATGCGCGCCGCCATGACCGGCCACATGGTGCTCTCCACCCTGCACACCAACGACGCCGTGTCGACGCCCATCCGCCTCTTCGACATGGGCGTGCCGCGCTACATGGTGGCCCTCTCCCTGCAACTGGTGCTGGCGCAGCGCCTGGTGCGCGTCGTTTGCGAGAGCTGCGCCGAGCCCCACCAGCCCACGGCGCACGAGCACGAATGGCTGCGCTACGAGCTGGGCGAGGCCGTCGACGCCCAGCGCTACGTCAGGGGGCGCGGCTGCGCCCATTGCGCCGGCACCGGCTACCAGGGCCGCACCGGCGTCTATGAGATGCTGGAGATGAGCAACGCACTGGTGGAAGCCGCCAACAGCGACGACACCGTCGCCTTCGTCCAGCAGGCGCGGCGCGAGATGGCCGGCGAGACCCTGCGCCGCGACGCCGTGCGCCTCGTTGCGGCCGGGCGCACCACCATCGAGGAAGCCATGCGCATCAGCAACGAGTTCGAGGACTGAGGCCGCGCATGCCGCAATTCGCCTACAAGAGCCGCAGCACCGGCGGCCAGCTCGTCGAGGGCGTGCTGGAAGGCGCCAGCGCGGCGGCGGTGGCGGAGCTCCTCGCCGTGCGCGGCCTCGTGCCGGTGGCCATCGAGGAGACGCGCGCGCGGGCGACGATCAAGACCGCCACGGAACTCACGCTTTTCAAGCCGAAGGTCGGCCACATCGACCTGCTGCTCTTCTCGCGGCAGATGTACACCCTGCTCAAGGCCGGCGTGCCCATCCTGCGGGCGCTCGCCGGCCTGCAGGACTCCTCCACCAACCCGGCCATGAAGGAGGTCATCCGCGCCATCCGGGAGGATCTCGAGGGCGGCCGCGAGCTGTCCGTGGCGCTGGCGCGCCATCCGAAGGTATTCAACCGCTTCTACGTCTCCATGGTGCGCGTGGGGGAAACCACCGGCATGCTGGAAGACGTCTTCCTGCGCCTGTTCGACCACCTCGACTTCGAGCGCTTCATGCGCGAGCAGGTCAAGAGCGCGCTGCGCTACCCGATGTTCGTGGTGGCCGCCATGGGCAT
>JBDHRL010000185.1:0-2753 GCA_039807535.1 Rhodocyclaceae bacterium | reverse complement strand
CTGGAGACGGCGCAGCCGGTGAAGTTCGCCGAAACCCTCCGCGAGGCGCTCGGCCGGGAGCCGGGGCGGCCGCGTGATCTGGAGGGCATCGAGGCCCTGCCGCAGCGGGTGGAGGTGATGGAGGCGGATGCGGGGGTGGTGAAGGCGTTCATCGCCGCCCGGGCGTGAGCGCGGGCGGATGCCCGCGCGGGTCGAGCTCTTGCTACAGGTAGATGACGGCGGGGAAGACCGTCACGGCCAGCACCAGGATCAGCCATTCCAGATTGTGGCGCGCGAGGAACCCGGTGAAGTGCAGGATCAATACGGTGATGGCGACGACGTAGTAGAGGATGAACAGCATCAAAAGCTCCTTGTTGTAGCCGGGCCGCCGTTCGGCCGCGACTGACTTTGGCCGATTTATACCTGTTTAACCCTGTCCAGGCAAGCCGGATGGCCTTTCGACGTGGCGCAGCGACAGGTCGATCGCCCGCACGTCCTTGGTCAGGCTGCCGACGGAAATCCGATCCACGCCGGTCTCGGCGATGGCCCTGACCCCGGACAGGTTCACGCCGCCCGAGGCTTCCAGAGCCGCCCGGCCCGCCGTGACGGCGACCGCCTCGCGCATCTGCGCCAGGTCCATGTTGTCGAGCAGGACCATCTTCGCCCCGGCGGCCAGCGCTTCGCCGAGCTGCTCAAGGGTTTCCACCTCGATCTGGATGAAAACGCCTTCCGGCGCCAGGGCGCGGGCCTGGGCCAGCGCCCGTGCCACGCCGCCGGCCGCCAGGATGTGGTTTTCCTTGATGAGGATGCCGTCGTAGAGACCGAGGCGGTGATTGGTGCCGCCGCCGCAGCGCACGGCGTATTTCTGCGCCAGGCGCAGGCCGGGCAGGGTCTTGCGGGTGTCGACGATCCTTGCCCGCGTGCCGGCGACGGCATCGACGTATTCCCGCGTGGCGGTCGCCGTGCCCGAGAGCAGCTGCAGGAAATTCAGGGCCGGACGCTCGGCGGTGAGCAGCGCCCGCGTGTCGGCCTCGATCTCGCACAGCATCTGGCCGGCGTGGATGCGCGCGCCGTCGGCGGCGTGCCAGCGGATGCGCGCCTGCGCGTCGAGCCTGCGGAAACAGGCGTCGAACCAGGCGGTGCCGCACAACACGGCCTCCTCGCGGCTGACGACGATGCCGCGCGCCGGATGGCCGGCGGGGGTGAGCAGGGCGGTGAGGTCGCCGCTGCCGATGTCCTCGGCCAGGGCGGCAACGACGTTGCGTTCGATCTCCTCGGCAAGGCAGGCTGCTAATTCCATGGCGAATGCCCTATGATGGAGGCCGATTCTAACATCCGGAGGGAAGCGCCATGCCGGGCCTCGTCAGCGTTCTTTCCGTCAGCGCCGGCACGCTGCTGGCCATCGTCCTGTTTCTTGCCCTGGTGTTCTGGTACGTCAAGGACATCACGCAGAAGAAGCACACCGTCCTGCGCAACTACCCGATCGTCGGCCGCCTGCGCTACTTCTTCGAGCAGCTCGGCGAATACTTCCGCCAGTACTTCTTCACCGGCGACCGTGAAGAGATGCCCTTCAACCGCGCCACGCGCGCCTGGGTCTACCGCCTGGCCAAGAACGAGGGCGGCGTGATCGGCTTCGGCTCCACCTACAACCTGCGCGAGCCGGGCGCGCTGGTGTTCGTCAATGCGCCCTTCGCCGTGCTCGAGGAGGACCAGCTGCCGACGCCGCCGCTGGCCATCGGCGAAGGCTGGTGCGAGCGGCCCTTCCTGGCGCGCTCGGTGGTGAACATCAGCGGCATGAGCTACGGCGCCATCTCGAAGCCGGCGGTGCGGGCGCTGTCGCGCGGCGCGGCGGCGGCCGGCTGCTGGATGGACACCGGCGAGGGCGGCCTGTCGCCCTACCACCTCGAGGGCGGCTGCGACGTCATCATGCAGATCGGCACCGCCAAGTACGGCGTGCGCGACGCCGACGGCAGGCTGTCGGTGCAGCGGCTGCGCGAACTCGCCGCCCACGCGAACGTGCGCGCCTTCGAGATCAAGCTGTCGCAGGGCGCCAAGCCGGGCAAGGGCGGCGTCCTGCTCGGCGCCAAGGTGACGGAGGAAATCGCGGCGATTCGCGGCATTCCCGCCGGCGCCGATTCGCTCAGCCCGAACCGCCACCGCGACGTCGCCAACGCCGACCAGCTCCTCGACATGGTGGCGCGGGTACGCGAGGCCACCGGCAAGCCGGTCGGCGTGAAGACGGCCATCGGCGGCTGGAACTTCATGCGCGAGCTGTGCGAGGCGGTGGCGCGGCGCGGGCCCGGCTTCGCGCCGGACTTCATCGCCGTCGACGGCGGCGAGGGCGGCTCGGGCGCGGCGCCGCAGGCGCTGGCCGACCACATGGCGCTGTCCATCGACGAGGCCCTGCCGCGCGTGGTGGACGCGCTGATCGAGACCGGCCTGCGCGACCGCGTGCGCGTCATCGCCGCCGGCAAGCTGGTGACCTCGGCGCGTGCCGCCTGGGCGCTCGCCGCCGGCGCCGACTTCGTGAATACCGCACGCGGCTTCATGTTCGCGCTCGGCTGCATCCAGGCGCTGCGCTGCCATGCCAATACCTGCCCGACCGGCGTCACGACGCACAACCCGCGCCTGCAGCGCGGCCTTGTCGTGGAGGACAAGGCCGAGCGCGTGGCGCATTACTGCCGCAACATGAACAGGGAGATCGACATGATCGCCCACTCCTGCGGCCTGCGCCACGCCCGGGAATTCCGCCGCGAGCACGTGCGCATCGTGCA
>JBDHRL010000184.1:0-2800 GCA_039807535.1 Rhodocyclaceae bacterium | reverse complement strand
TTTGCCGCGTTCGACCGGCCAGGAATACTTCCGGTTGAGGATGGCCGAGCCAGGCTTCACGCGACTCTTCAGCATCGCTATGGATTCCGATGCGCATTTTTGACCTTCTTGTTTTCCTTGGGTATGTCATAAGGCGAACCTGCCACAAAAACACTGCCGATTCCGGCGTGTATGATTTCCGCTTCGCACTCCCGCTTCGCACTCCGAAAGGTCGCCCATGCCTGACTGCACCGATCACGCTTCGTCCTCCTGCGCCGGCATCGGCATCCCGCGCCAGAATGCCTTCGATCCCGTCGCCTTCGAGCGGGCGGTCACCGACCTGCTCGCCGCCTGCGGCATCGCGCCGGACATGAAGCACATGGGCCGCACGGCGGAACGCGTGCGCGCATTGTGGCAGCGGCGCCTGCTCGGTGGCTACGACATGGACCCGGCCGAGGCGCTGGGCGAGGGTTTCGAGGACCCCCGTCGCGACATGGTGGTGGTGCGCGGCATCGCCGTGCACGGCGTCTGCCCGCACCATCTGGTGCCCTTCCGCGGCGTCGCGCATGTCGCCTACCTGCCGGGCGGGCGCCTGCACGGCTTCGGCCGCATCGCCCGCATGGTGGATGCCATCGGTCACCGCTTCACCTACCAGGAGTGGATGACGCGCGACATCGCCGAGGCGCTGGTGACGCACGGCAAGGCGGCCGGCGGGGCCTGCGTCATCGAGGCCGAGCAACTCTGCCTGCTGCTGGGCGAGGACCGCCGCGGCGACGAACGCGTGGTGACGCAGGCATTTACCGGCGCCTTCGAAAAATCCGACCCGTTGCGCACGGAATTCCTGCGCGCGATTTCCGGCAAGCTGCCCTGAGGCCATCGTCGCGCCTTGCGCGCCGTCCCGGCAAGACTGACTTTTGCAGCGGGCACCCCCAGCGCAACATGCCGTCTGCGGCTGCGGCGTCATTGAGGGCTTCAGCGGAAGGCGGGACCGACCGAATCGCGTCTCCTTGTCGTTGATGGGGGCATCAGGAAATTGTTTTGACATTGAATAATTCCCGACTAACAATATCAAGTATCAAAAAACACCCCCCAACCCCGAGAGAGAGAATTTCATGATCACCATCAACGGCAAAGAGATCGAGACCGACGCCGAAGGCTACCTGGCGCAACTGGACGACTGGTCCGAGGACATCGCCAGCCATCTGGCGCAGCAGGACAACCTGCAACTGACCGACGACCACTGGAAGCTGCTCAACTGGATCCGCGCCTACTACCAGGAGAACGGCACGGCGCCGAACCTGCGCATGATGCTGAAGCTGCTCAAGGAAGACCTGGGCGAGGAATGGGCCGACAAGACGCGCCTGTTCGACCTCTTCCCGTATGGGCCCGCCAAGCAGGGCGCGCGCTACGCCGGCATGCCGAAGCCGACCGGCTGCGTCTGATACCCTTCGCGGATGGAGTATCTGTGCGACGTCACTGAAGCCGACTTCGAGGAGCGCGTCGTGGCGCGCTCGCATGTCGTGCCGGTGCTGGTGGACATCGGCGCCGGCTGGTGCGGACCCTGCCGCGTGCTGACGCCGCTGATGGAACATCTGGCGAAGGACTACGCCGGCGCCTTCGTGCTGGCGAACGTGGATGCCGACGAGAACATGAAGCTCGCCGGCCGCCACAAGGTGCGCGGCTTTCCGACCGTGATCGCCTACAGCCGCGGCGTCGAGATCGACCGCTTCCACAGCGCGCAGACGGAAGGCTTCCTGCGCCGCTTCATCGACGAGACCCTTCGGCGCCACGCTGCCGCTTCGGCCGAGTCGGCCTGAGTCTCAGGGCGCTTCCTTCAAACGCCGCGGGTTGATGTGGACGGTCCGCGCGCCGTCCGTCAGCCAGGCCTGCCCGTCCTGAATCGTGCATTGCAGGTGCATGCCGCGATCGGCCAGCGCGGCGAGGGCCTGCGTGGCCTCCGTCGGCAGGCTCAGCACGCTGAGGTTGCCCAGGCGCTGCAGCTTGCCGCCGCTCTGTTCCCACCAGATATCCGCGCCGCGTCCGCCGTAGCTCAGCACGACGACCCGCTCCGCCTTGCCGCAGGCCTTGCGCAGATCCCTTTCGCCGGGCAGGCCGACCTCGATCCACAGCTCGATGGCGCCGGTGAGGTCCTTCTGCCACAGCGCCGGCTCGTCCTCCGCGGAAAGCCCGCGGCCGAACTCGAGCCGCTCGTGTGCGAAGAGCGCGAAGGCGAGCAGGCGCACCATCATGCGCTCGTCGGTCTCGGACGGATGGCGCGCCAGCGTCAGTGCGTGGCTGGCGTAGTAATGCCGGTCGAGATCGGAGACCTGCAGCTCGGCCTTGAAGACGGTGGATTTGAGGGCCATGGCTACAGCCAGCTTCTCAAGAAAGGAATCAGCAGCGGCACCAGCAGCGCGGTGAGCAGGGCGTTCAGGCCCATCGCCAGGCCGGAGAAGGCGCCGGCCTGCTCGCTCACCTGGAAGGCGCGGGCGGTGCCGATGCCGTGGGAAGCGACGCCGACGGCAAAGCCGCGCACGGCGTGGTCGGCGATGCCGAGCACCCGGTAGATGAAGCGCGCGCTGACCGCGCCGAGGATGCCGGTGGCGATCACCAGCACCGCCGTCAGCGAGGGCAGGCCGCCGATGCGCTCGGCGATGCCCATGGCGATCGGCGTGGTAACGGACTTCGGCGCCAGCGACAGCAGCGAGGCTTCGCTGGCGCCGAACAGCTTGCCGATGGCCACGGCGCTGACGGTGGCGGTGAGCGAGCCGGCGACCAGCGCCGCCAGCAGCGGCACCGCCAGCGCGCGCAGCTTCGGCAG
>JBDHRL010000183.1:0-2814 GCA_039807535.1 Rhodocyclaceae bacterium | reverse complement strand
CGGCCAACACTTTTAATCCGTTGGTCGGCGGTTCGAATCCGCCACGGCCTACCAAGGAATACAAGGCAAGGGCTTGGGAGCAATCCCAAGCCCTTTGCTTTTCCTGCCATTGGGAAACGTGGGCAATTTCAGCTCGTCCTGCTGCCTGCCCCGATTGGCCCCTTTTCCGCTCGTCCGATTACTGGCGGGGCGGCCTCGCCGGGTCGCGCGAAACCTGGTTCTCCAATTCACAGGATTTGGGTGGTGAGAGGGTTTGGCGCTGCATAGCCGCAATCTCCGCCCCGGCCAGTTCCATTTGCGCGCGGAAAGCCGGATCGGTGTGCAGGACCGCAACGGAGGCGGCACCCATCAGGCGCCCCGCATCAATGTCGCTTTGCCAATGCGCCCCGCAAATGACACGGCTCCGGCCATAGTCGAAAGCGCGCTGGAACAGCGCGTTCGCGCGTTCCGGCATGAGCTCCGCGAGCACGAGCGCCCAGGCCCAGCCCAGCGCGGCGTGTCCGGATGGATAGGAGCCGTTTTTCGCCAGCGAGGCATCTTCGTTCGGCGTGCAGCTGGCCTGCTTGTTGTAGATGAACGGCCGGACCCTCTTGTAGTGATCCTTGGCCTTGAAAGTGGATAGGGCGGAGTCCGCCATGACGCGCCGCATCAGGGTCTGCAAATGCGGCATGGCTGCGCCATCGACAGCGAATCCCATGGCACAGTGGAAAGCTTCGGTCGCATCAGGGAACTTGAGGTGCGCATCACGGCGGGCAAGCTCGCCGCGCGGTTGATTGACCAGCGAGCGGGTGTCCGCATAAGCCTGCTCGTCCCCGTTGAACGCAACCGATCCCGGCTGGGGAGGTGCAGGCAAAAGCGCCAGGCTGTCAGGCAGCCGGTCATTGTCGAGATACCCGCGCATCAGGCTGGGATACAAGGAGGCTTTGCCGATGGTCGCGGGATCTGTTGGAGGAGTTTGCAGGTTGCCGCATGCACCGACCGCAAGCACCGTGGCCATCACGGACAAGAGTTGCAATAGCCGCCTCGCGTTCATGTCGATCCTCCTCACGATTGTCATGTGTCCGGAGATTTTTCCTCGATTCCCGTCCGCTGTAAACACGGGTTTTTTCGCCCGGCAGGGTCAGCGGCATGAGCCCGACACAGCCCGGCAAGAAATTCAAGGGGTTGGATGGCGGCATCCGGCTCCTTTCTTTTCCGGTGGCGCACTGTGATTGGTCGCGGGTTGGCCACGATTGCCGGCTCCGCTCGTCCCGCTCATAATTCCCGTCATCGACCCTGCAAGGAGGCAACATGTTCCAGGTGCGCATCCACGGCCGCGGCGGACAGGGCGTCGTTTCCGCCGCGGAAATGCTCTCCGTCGCCGCCTTCCTCGAAGGCCGGCATGCCCAGGCCTTTCCCAGCTTCGGCTCCGAGCGCATGGGCGCGCCGGTGATGGCCTTCTGCCGCATCGACGACAAGGAAATCAGGCTGCGCGAGCCGGTCATGAGCCCGGACGCACTGATCATCCAGGATCCGACCCTGCTGCACCAGGTCGATCTCTTCAGCGGCGTCACCACCGAGGGGCTGATCCTCATCAACTCCACGCGCAGCTTCGCCGAGCTGGGCATCGGCGAGTTCGTCGAGGGCTTCCATCCCGACCTGCTGTGCACCGTGCCGGCCACCGAGCTGGCGTTGAAGCACGTCGGCCGGCCGCTGCCCAACGCCGCGCTGCTGGGCGGCTTCGCCGCGGTCTGCGACCAGGTGAAGCTCGAATCCGTCCTCGCCGCCATCCGCGAGAAATTCGCCGGCAAGGTGGCGGAAGGCAACGTCGCCGCCGCGCGCGAGGCCTTCGAGATCGTCACCCGGGAACGCGAGGAGGCCGGCCATGCTCAAGCAAACTGAAGGCTCGCATGCCATCGCCGAATCGGTCGCCCTGTGCCGGCCGGAGGTGATCTGCGCCTACCCGATCACGCCGCAGACGCACATCGTCGAGGGGCTCGGCGAGATGGTGAAGTCCGGCGAACTGAAGGACTGCGAGTTCATCAACGTCGAATCGGAATTCGCCGCGCTGTCCGTGGCCATCGGCGCCTCGGCGGCGGGCGCGCGCACCTACACCGCGACCGCCAGCCAGGGGCTGCTGTTCATGGCCGAGGCGGTGTACAACGCCGCCGGCCTCGGCCTGCCCATCGTCATGACCATCGGCAACCGCGCCATCGGCGCGCCGATCAACATCTGGAACGACCACACCGACTCGATGTCGATGCGCGACGCCGGCTGGATCCAGCTCTACGCCGAGACCAACCAGGAGGCGGCCGACCTGCACATCCAGGCCTTCCGCCTCGCCGAGGAGCTGTCGATGCCGGTGATGGTGTGCGTGGACGGCTTCATCCTGACCCACGCCTACGAGCGCATCGACGTGCCGTCGCAGGAACAGGTCGACGCCTACCTGCCGCCCTTCGAGCCGCGCCAGGTGCTCGATCCGAAGGAGCCGGTCTCGATCGGCGCCATGGTCGGCCCCGAGGCCTTCATGGAGGTGCGCTACCTCGCCCACCACAAGCAGATGCGCGCGCTGGAGCTGATCCCCAGGCTGTCGGCCGAATTCAGGCAGGTCTTCGGCCGCGACTCGGGGGGCCTCATCCGCACCTACCGCGCCGAGGACGCCAAGACCATCGTCGTCGCGCTCGGCTCGGTGAACGGCACCATCAAGGACGTCATCGACGAGCTGCGCGACGAGGGCGTCGCCATCGGCGCCGCGGCCATCGTCTCCTTCCGCCCCTTCCCGAGCGACGAACTGCACGAGTTGCTGTCGCACGCCCAGCGCCTGGTGGTGATCGA
>JBDHRL010000182.1:0-2852 GCA_039807535.1 Rhodocyclaceae bacterium | reverse complement strand
TGGTGGCCGAGGCGCTCGAGGTGAAGGTGCCGTTGACGAAGCCGTTGGTCTGCGCGTCGGTGCGCGAGTAGTCGAACCTGATCGCCTTGTCCTTGACCTCGATGTCGACGCGGATGGTGAATTTGCTGCCCTCGTGACGGCCGTCGTAATAGACGTAACCTTCGCCGCTGTAGCGGCCGTTGGGGATCTTGGCGATCTCGGCTTCCATCATCTTGCGGGTGGCCTCGAAGAGGGCCTGCTTGTGCGCCTCGTAGCTCTCCAGGCCGTACTTGTCGAGGAGCTCCAGCAGGCGACGCTCGCCGACGGTGCAGGCGCCCATCTCGGCCTTCATGTCGTGCTGCACGATGTCGAGGCGGATGTTGGCGAAGATCAGGTTCCAGACGTCCTTCTTCAGCTTGCCTTTCTCGACCACCTTGACCGGCGGGATGCGCAGCGCCTCCTGCCAGACCTCGACGGCGTTCGGGTTGTAGCCGCCGCGCACGTTGCCGCCGATGTCGGCCTGGTGGCCCTTGACGGCGGTCCAGGCGACGAGCCTGCCGGAGTGGAAGATCGGCTTGTACACGGCGACGTCGTTGTTCTGGTTGCCGAGGCTGAAGACGTCGTTGTGGAAGATGACGTCGCCCGGGTGCAGGTCGTCGCCGAAGTAGTCCTTGATGTACTTGCACACCGGCGCCAGCGAGAAGGCGAGGATGGGCAGGTTCTCGGTCTGCTCGAGCATGTTGCCCTCGCCGTCGTAGAGGCCGGTGACGTAGTCCTTGGCCTCGCAGAGGATCGGCGAGCGGGTGGTCTGTTCCATCGAGATGCTCATCTCGTCGGTGATGGACTTGAAGGTCCGTGCATAGACGGACAACAGAATCGGATCGATCTGGGTGCTCATGCGGCCTCCGCTGGGCAAAAGTCAGTGCTGGTGGAACGGCGGCAAAACGCCTGCAATGCAGGGAAAATGCCGGCGCAGGGCAAGGCGCACGCCTGCCGCCTGTCGCCGCTCTTCCCGCGCGCGCTCTGCGCCGCGGTGTCGATCGGGTTCGGTCTCATGTCGTCGCCCCTTCTGCGGCGAGACAGGACTGGACGAGGTCCTCGCGGCCCTTGCGGTAGAGGGCGAAGGAGCCGTAGGTGTCGACCACGCCGTCGAAGGAGGCACCGACGAAGATGGCCGTGGTTTCCTCCTCGACCATGGCCGGCCCTTCGATGCGGTTGCCGCGGCGCAGCTTGTGGCCGTCGTAGATCGGCACTTCGCGGAAGGCCTTCTCCTCCGGGATGTAGACCGCGCGCCGGCCCTTGAGCGCGCCCGCGGCGTCGCTGCCGGCGTGGGATTCTTCCTTGTAGGCGGGCTTGTCGGTCGCGCCGACCGACTGCACGCGCACGTTGATGATCTCCACCGGCGTGTTTTCCTGTTCGAGCGAGTAGCCGTAGAGACGGTTGTGTTCGGCGTGGAAGAGGCGGGCGATGGCGGCGACGTCGCGCCGGTCGATCAGCTCGCGCGGCACCAGGAAGGACACCTCGTGGTACTGCTTGATGTAGCGGCAGTCGAACTTGATGTCGTGGCGGCGGCGCGACTCCGGGATGCGCTCTTCGGTGAGCTGGCGGGCGCCCTCGGCGGACATCTCGTCGAGCATGGCCGTCAGGCGCGGCCAGTCGATGGCTTCCAGGCGCGCGACGAAGGTGCGCACGAAGTCGTGCTTCAACTCGCTCATCAGCATGCCGAAGGCGCACAGCACGGAGGACTCGCGCGGCACGACCTGGAAGGGAATCTCCAGTTCGTCGCAGATCAGGCAGGAGTGGATCGGGCCGGCGCCGCCGGCCGGGATGTAGGGGAATTCGCGCGGATCGAAACCGCGCTTGATGGTCACTTCGCGCACGCCCTGCGCCATGTTGTTGCAGGCGACGCGGTACATGCCGGCGGCGGCTTCCTCGACGGAGAGGCCCATCGGTTTGGCGATGTAGGTTTCGATGGCGCGGCGCGCGGCGGCGAGGTCGAGCTTCATGCGGCCGCCGGCAAAGTAGCCCGGATCGAGATAGCCGAGCACGACGTTGGCGTCGGTGGTGGTGGGCAGCTCGCCGCCCTTCATGTAGCAGGCCGGGCCGGGATCGGCACCGGCGCTTTGCGGCCCTATGCGCAGGAGCCCTCCCTCGTCGAGCCAGCCGATCGAGCCGCCGCCGGCGCCGATGGTGTGGATGTCGAGCATCGGCAGGGCGATCTTGTGGCGGGCGATCTCGCCGTCGTTCTTGATCATCGGGCTGCCGACGGCCACCGAGGCTTCGAAACTGGTGCCGCCCATGTCGGTGATGATGCATTTGTCCTGGCCGTGCGGGCGGACATAGAAGAGGCCGGCGCCCGGCCCGCCGGCGGGCCCCGAGAGCAGGGTCAGCGCGGCCTTTTCGCGCGCCAGCTGCGGCGTGATGACGCCGCCGTTCGACTGCATGATGAGCAGCAGGCCCTTGAAGCCGATGCCTTTCAGGCGGCCGACGAGCTGGTCGAGATAGTGGTTGAGCTTCGGCCCGACGTAGGAGTTCAGCGCCGTCGTGCTGACGCGCTCGTAGAAACGGATCGAGGGCAGCAGGTCGGTGGACACCGAGAGGTAGGCGTCGGGCATCTCCTTTTTGACGATGGCCGCGGCCGCCTGTTCGTGCGCCGGGTTGGCGAAGGAATTCATGAAGCAGATGGAAACGGCCTGGACATTTTCCTGCTTGAAAAGGGCGATGGCTTCGCGCACCTGATCGAGAGCGAGCGGCGTGACTTCACGTCCGGCGCGATCGAGGCGGCCCCTGATGCCGGCGCGCAGGTAGCGCGGCACCAGCGGCTTCACGTTGGCGTAGCGGTTGTTGTACTGTTCCTCGCGGATGCCGCGGCG
>JBDHRL010000181.1:0-2874 GCA_039807535.1 Rhodocyclaceae bacterium | reverse complement strand
CGTGGTGGTGGGCATGGCTGTGCACCGTGCCGTCTTCGTGGCGATGCTCGTGCTCGTGATCCCCCTCGATTCTCGTTTCGCCCTGGCCGCAGCCGCATACCGTGCACATGGTTTCTATATTCTCCAGTCATTCGTAGGTCGGCCTTCAGGCCGACGCAGCTGTCGGGCTGAAGCCCGACCTACACTAATCCACTTCGAGTTCCTTCACCCGCATCTCCGTGCCGCCCTGCACCTGCAACTGGTAGCCGCCGCAGCGCGGGCAGGGATCGTAGCGCTCCGCCACCGGCACCGACACGCCGCACTGCATGCACCAGCTGGTGCCCGGCACGGCGACGATCTCCAGCGCGGCGCCCTCGGCGACGCTGCCGCGCGTCACCGCGTCGAAGCAGAAGCGCATCGCCTCCGTCTCGACGCCGGACAGCGCGCCGATCTCCAGCCACACCGTCTTCACGCGCGCGAAACCCGACTTCGCCGCCTGGTCCTCGATGATCTGCAGCACGCCTTCGGCGAGCGACATTTCATGCATGGACGACGCGCACCTCGTATTCGACGCAGGGGTCCAGCGCATGCGCCATCAGGCCGGCCGCGCCGCGCGCCTCGGCCTCGCCTTTCACCGGGCAGCCCGTCAGGCCGCGCACGAAGGCGCCCTCGGGATGAAAGTTCCACTCCGTCGGCGCAACGATGGCGTAGCGTTCGATGCGACCCGGCACCAGGTCCACGCGGTGCAGCAGGGTGCCGCGTGCCGTCTCGACGGCCGCGATGCCGGCGCCCGGCCGCAGCGAGGCGCTGCGAATGCCGCGCGCGCGCGCCGCGCGCACCTGCTCGGGCAGTTGCGCCAGTTCGATCAGCCGGGCCAGCAGCCGCACCGCCACGGTGGCGCCGTGCCGGCCGGCCTCCCGCGCGACGGCCGGGTGGGCGTGCTGCCGCGCCAATGCGCCGGTCTCCGCCGGCCGGCCTTGCCAGGTCGGCCGCCGCGCGAAGTCCGCGGATTCCAGCCGCACGGCCAGCCCGGTCAGGTCCGCTTCGCCCAGCCAGGGCAGCAAGCCGGATTCTCCGCCCAGCCGCAGCCGCCGCAGGCGCGCCAGCATGCGCGGCGTCGGCGATTCGCCGCGCGCCAGCCAGGCTTCCAGCGCGGCCGGTCGCAGCTTCAGCCAGGCTTGCGGCGCCATGTCGAATACCGCGCGCTCGAGCAGCTCTTCGGCGGCGGTCGCCACGTCGTCCCACTTGAAAGCATCGTCGGCCACGGCGATGCGCCGGCGCAGGTCGGCCAGCTCGCCCGGCCGCGCCGCCTCGCCGAGCAGCGCCGGCAGGTCGATCAGAACCCGCCAGCAATATTCCTGCAGGCACTCGGCGGCGATGGCGCGCTCGCGCGCCAACTGCGTGTCCTCGCTCGCGCGCAGGCCGCGCGCCGCCTCGATCGCCACGGCCGCCGCGACGCTCTGCGCGCGTCTGCATACGCTGAAGAGCAGCGGCACCCACCTGAGCACTTCCTCGACCGGTTTGCCTTCCAGCACGCAACTGGCTGTAACGGGGCGGGTGGAATGCATCGACACCCCGGTGATCCGCTTGCCGTCCCAGGCGACCTCGAATTCCAGCTTGCCTTCGGCGATCATCATCTTTCCACCTTGCAAGACCTATTGGATAACAAGAAGCATGCCGGGCGTTTTCAAATTATTATTATTAATTAACAGCATATTACATTGAACAAGCAAATGTTAGGCGGAAGCGGTAGCCAGTTCGGCGTCTATAGCGGAAAGATGATAACCGGCAGTAAAACCGACGTACTTTAACCTGGATCAGTCCGGGTGCTGCCATCCGCCGGAAAGCCGGGATTCGAGGAAAGCGGCGGCGGCCTCGATGTGAACCTGTGCCGCAGCGCTGAGCGGCTCGCCCAGCTCGAAGGAAAAGCCACGGACCGCCAGCAGCCAGGTCGACGGCGGCTCGCGTCCGGTCACCTGGCGATACACGGCCAGCAGGGCCGCGGGTTTCATGGCGTGGGTGGTGTAGCCGACCTCGGCCTGCGGGTCGAGGCGGGAAAACGCATACGGCGCCTCGCAGGATGTGCTGGCATCGACGAGAATCACGCGCGCGTGACCCTCCAGGTCGAGGGCATGCTCGGGCTGCAACTGAAAGTCGGTGAGGAGGGTAAGCCCGCCCCATTCCGGATGGCGCGGCCGCGCCGCTTCAAGGCGTTCGATCAGCGCCGGCCCGAGGGCATCGTCGCCGCGACCGGGATTGCCCCAGCCGAAGACAAGCACCGGCTGCGCCGCCGCTTCAGCCGCCTGCGCGCGCGATGTGGTCGATGACGCTTCCATCGGCGTCGAGCAACTCCAGCTCGAGCGGCATCTTGCCGAGCGCGTGGGTGGCGCAGGACAGGCAGGGGTCGAAGGCGCGGATGGCGACCTCGATGTGGTTGAGCAGGCCTTCGGTCAACGTGCGGCCGTCGAGGTACTGGCGCGCCACCTCGCGCACGGCCGTGTTCATGGCCTGGTTGTTGTGGGTGGTCGACACGATCAGGTTGGCGCTGACGATCTGGTCGTCCTCGTTCACGCGGTAATGGTGGATCAGCGTGCCGCGCGGCGCCTCGATGACGCCGACGCCGCGCAGCTGCGGGTCGCCGCGCACGACGAGGTCGCCGCCGGAGAGGTCGTTGTCGAGCAGCAGCGCCTTGATGCCCTCGGCCGCGTGCAGCATCTCGATCATGCGCGCCCAGTGGTAGCCGAGCGGCGCCGACAGAGCCGCGCCGCCGTCGAAGGCCTTGAAGGCGACGCGCTCGGCCTCCGCCAGCTCGGTCGGAATGAAGTCGCAGTGCGCCACCCGCGCCAGCGGGCCGACGCGGTACCAGCCGGCCTCGCTGCCCTGCCCCACGATGAA